>NZ_JBZYWH010000010.1:0-159898 GCF_058932745.1 Hymenobacter sp. FMD4 | reverse complement strand
GATCTGCCGCTGGTGGACCCTGTTATCGGGCTTGTTCACCGACGTAGTTCCCAGCTTTGATATCGGGCCCTTCTTCATCTTATCTCGCCATGAATTCCGCCATCCAACCTTTAAAGCAACTCCTGGTGACCTTTCAACAGCCGCTACGCTTCGTTATTCAGGATAAGGGCCTGGATTGGAGAGCCTACCAGTTCAATGAAGCGCTCCAACCCTACCTGGCCGAAGGCTACCAAATAGCTAACGTTCAGTACCACATTGGCGAAGGCATCCATTTTCAGGACCCTGGCACCCCCAGTGAGTCGCGGGGCATGCACCTGTTTGCCTGCGTGTTGTTTGAGCACAGCCCCCTACCCGCCCCGATTACCTCTCACAACGGCTCTTGGGGCGGCCCCAGTCGCCACGGCAGCGACTCGTAAGCTCCGCCGCCGGCCATTTCCCTTTTCCTCTCACGCCTCTTTGCTTGATGCTTATGAAAACGTTCTTCTGCCTTGCGCTGCTCGTCTTCTGCAGTGCTCTGGCCATCCCTGCTCAGGCCCAAACAGCCGCTGACTCGGCCCAAGCCCGCCTGCGGGCGCAGCAGCAGCGCACCCACGATGCCCAGCAGGTGCTGGCCACTCAGCGCAACCAAGCTGCTGCCAGCCGGGGCATCGCCGATGAGTCGGCCGCAGCCCTTAAACAGCAGCGTTCTGACCTGCACACGCAAAAGCGGCAGCTCAAGGACCAGCAATTGGCCGCCCGCGAAGCCCAGGCCCGGCAGAAGCTGGCCCACGACCAGGTACGCACGGAAAAAGCCCGGACCCGCGACCAGAAAAAGCAAATCCGAACCGGTACGCCGACGCCTTAACACTGTGGCTGGGGCGCCGCGCCACCCGGCGGCCTTGGGTAGCTCTAATTTCAGGCCGGCACTGCCCGTCGATGTTTCTGCCTGCCACCTAGCCCCGGATTTATCAGCCCGGTGCCCGGCTTTTGGACACCTGGGGCGTTATAGTAACCGGTTCCCCACCGCGCCAGGCGCGCTGCTACGCCCTTGCGCCAGCAGACAGAACCGTTTTGCACGACGAATCGGCGAACTTCGGTACTACTACTTTTAGGTAAGCCTGGGGTTCAAAGGCTGCGTAGGTAGGTTGGGTAACTGAATTACTTGCTTACTGCTTAAGCGGAGACTCAAAGCTTGCCGGCGGGAAGCTGGTACCGAAAGCCTTGCCCCCTCCCCTACCCCTGCTAAGAGTGCAGGGGAGGCGTCATCGTCGCATTGGTTTACGGGTCTGCTCCGCAATGGCCGCTTCTACTGCCCGCCAGCCCAGGCGGCAGGAGAAGCGGCTTCCCGGTGGCCCCTCCCCTACTTGGCCCGGGACGGCGGACCGTGCTGCAGGTAGTAGTTCACAGCTTCATCCACCAGCTCTTTCAGGTACACGCGGCGGCTGTGCAGCATGAGCTCCTCGTGGATGTAAGCCAGGGCGGCCCGCTGCGTCTCCCCTTCCAGCCGAATCAGTGATGGCTGCAGCCCGGAGGCGGCTGCCTCCGCGGCTTTGGCAGTTTCGGCTTTGGGCGGGCGCCCCCGCCCCCGCTTGGTGGCCTGCGCAACGGGGGCCGCCGGCTTGGCCGCGGGGGCGGGAGAAGCGGCGGGCGCGGGCACCGGCGGCGCTACGGCTACGGCCGGCGGGGTTGCCGGTGCTGGTTGCGGAGCAGGGACCGGTGCTGGTTCGGGCGCCGCCGCTGGCTCGGCCGCTACGGGGGCGGCCGGCATGTGGCCGGGCTGCCCGCGCAGCATGGACATCTTCTCGTCCGTGGAGATTTTCAGGCGTTGGATCTTGGCCATTACGAAACGAGTTCAGCGGTGAGGCCGGCGCGGGCAATCAGTTCGTCGCAGAGGGCACGTACTTCCGCCTCCACTGTGGCATCGGCACCCACCGCCCGGCGGTAAGCCGGATTCAGGTAGCTGTAGCGGGTGGACAGGCGCTTGTAGCAGCCGAGCTGGCGCAGCGAGGCCTGCAGGCGCGGCAACCCCAGCGCGTCGGTAAACTCGTCCATGTCCTTTTCCTCTTTCAGATTGGTGCGGTGCGAGTGCACGCCGAAAAACTGAAAGTCCAGGCCCTGCTCCTTGGAGAGGCGCGAAATCTCCTGCAGCAGCTGCATAAAGGAAATCGTAGCCAGGCGCTCGGCATCCGAGGCGCCTACCGGCACGAGCACCACGTTGGCCCCGCTGAGCACGTCGATCATGGCCGTGTCATCCGAGCGGCCCGGCACGTCGATAAAGACGACGTCGTACTCCTCGGCGATTTCATCCAGGCGGTCGTAAACCTGGGCCATGCTCACGGATTCCAGCGCGTAGGGAAAAGCCGGCTCGGCCAGCGTGCCGGCCTGGCGTTCCAGCTCGACGCTCGGCTGGTCGTTGGTCAGGCGCACCCCCGCCAGCGTCTGCTGGGAGTCGGCATCTACAACCAGCACGCGGTAACCGTAGTCCGCGGCCAGCGCACCCGCCAGCACGGTGATAAGGGTACTCTTACCAATGCCACCTTTCTGGTTGGCAACGCAGATGATTTTCATAAGGCAGGGGAACTATTGCAAGGTAATGCTGCATCGTACAAAGCAGCTTGCAAATAAAGCAGCTTGTTTCCTAGTTTTCAAAGCTACTTGTAAACTTGTTTTTTTGTTTCCTGGAAAATAAGAAAAATATATTACTGAGAAGTAAAGAAGTTAGGTTACCGGGAAACAAAGTGCGGTATTTACTATTATAATTATTTCTTAATAAATAAATATAACAAAATACTCGTAAACACAGAAAATGGCTTCTTAGTAAATATTAATCCAAAGCTCTTAAAAAACTTATTTCCTAAGAATTAAAGAAACAAAGCAGCAAGCTGGGCGTAAATCTTCCTGAAGCTATTATTGCTTTCCTGTTTTACTTGTTTCTTGAGAAATAAAGAAATGGTAGTCACCAGCTAAACTACGTGGTGGCACTTTGGCTTTAGGCCCGCACTTAACTTAAACATCATGGAGTAGGTCAAGGCAATCATCTGGGGTATAGCCCCGGCGTTCGACAAGGTGCAACGCTAGCCAGCGCACAGCTTAGCAATAACATGTTTATTTATTTCCTGGAAAATAAGTCACTTCCTGATGCTCCAACTCTTGTGCTAGTCCTCGCTACTAAACGCAGTACTAAAGGTAGTCAGCTAGTTAGCAAGAAGACTGCTACTTAACAGCGCTAACGCGCTGACCAAGCCGCAGTTATTGATCAACAGAGTTGATCAGCATTAGCCTCGCTAGTCAAGAGGTTGTCGGCCAGAGTTTAACTTTTAAAATTCAAGCTATGCCGGATAAGAAAGAAAAAGCGGCGGCGCAGCCCGGCACCGGGCCGCTAATCAAGCACCTGACGGTCAGCGGGCCGGCGCACCGCCTGGTAGCTGCGGAGGCCGCGCGCCTTAAACTTACCCGCACGGAGTACGCCGATGCGGCCATTCGCTACTTCGCCGAGCGCGGCTTGAACCCGGTGGAAGCCCAGGCCCGGGAAGGGCAGCTGATCATGGCCGAAGTAAAGCGGCTAGGGGACCGGGTATTTGCTTATCTGCAGGAGCAGGAGCGGGGAGTGCTGCTGGAAATGCTGCGTTTCCAGCTGCGGCTGCAGGCCGTGCAGGAGCAGACCCTGCGGGTGGCAGAGAATATTCTGGCTCCGGAAGGCGGCGAAATGCTGCATAAAATTCAGCAGAAAAATCAGGCGCGCATAACCGAGACCGTGGCCGCGGGGCTGGCCGCCCTGGAGGTAAAGCCGCTAAGTAAAAAGCATTAAACCGAGGGTTGTTGCCATGTATGCCAAGCTTATTAATCCGAAAACAAGCGGAGAAAAAGCCTATAATAACCGGGGCAGCGCGGCGCAGGCCCTGAATTACTTAACCCAGGAAGCCCGCAAAAAAGGGGAGGAGCCGCGCTTCTTTGATGGCCGGCAGGACAAGTTAAGCCGGGAGCAAGTGCTGGCTTCCGTGGACGGCAACACCAAAGGGCTGCGGGCCAGCGAGGCCCGGTTCTATTCCCTGGTGCTGTCGCCGAGCCCGGCGGAACTGGCCCACATCGGCGGGGGCGACGAAGCCCGGCTGCGGTCTTATACCCGCGCGGTGATGGCAGCGTACGCGGCCGGGTTTCGCCTGAAGGACGGCGGGGCCGTGGGGAAAGACGAGCTGGTGTGGGGAGCCATCATTCACCACGAGCGCCCGCACCGCGGCACCGACGCTGCCGTGCGGGCCGGGGAGGCCCGCTCCGGTCAGCCGCGCGCGGGCCTGCAGACGCACATCCACGTAATCGTTTCGGCCCGGGACCGGGCGCAGCGCGTCACCCTGAACCCCGGCGGCCGGGTTAGCCGCTTTAGCCTGCGCGACTGGCAGGAGCAGGCGCGGCTGCTCTTTGAGCGGCAGTTTCACTACCAGGGCCCGGTGCCCAGCCCACGCGTTGCTCCCGTAAGCCGGGAAGCCAGCCCCAAGCGCAATGCCCGCCTTGCCGAGCGCGTCGAGCAGCTAAACCGGCAGGCGGAGCCAGGGCAGCGCCTGGAGCCGGAGCGGGTGCAGCGCATTGCCCAGGGCCGGGGCTACGACCGCATTTTTTACGACCGGCTGCGGCGGCTGGAGGACCGTGCCCGGCTCGGGCAGCCCCTGGACAACGCCTATCACCTGCTGGCTACCGGCCGCGAGGAGCCGGCCCGGGCCAATACCGGGCAGCGGGTGCGGCAGGCCCTGCACTGCTTTGAGCAGGCGCTGCGCGCCACGAGCGGCCCCGAGCAGGTGCTTACCCAGCGAATCGGCGAGCTGCCCCGGCGCGGGCATTCGCAGTGGGAAGCCGAGCTCTAATACCAATCTGTTGTTTGCCTTAACCCCAATGCTTTATGAGCATGATGCGTGCCCCTCGACAACCGGCAGCTAGCCGCCTGGCCGGGCTATTCCTGGTCGCCGGGTGCCTGCTGCTGGTGCTGGCCGGCGGCGAGTACTACTTGCTGGCCCATCGTGAGTTGATGGCCGCCGCAACCACCCCGCCGCCGGCGGGCTCCGGCCTGGGCGCAACCCTTACCGCCCGCCTGCTGGCGGGGCTGGTGGGCTTTTACCAACAGGTTGGGCTAATGGTCCGCACGGCCGTGCTCATCGCCGCGGGGTTGCTGGCGGGGCTGCTGAAAGTGCCTTCCGTTCGCCCCGGTCAGCGGCGCTGGCAGCCCACGCAGCGGCAGCTGCAGCGCGTTCAGCTGGGGGCGGCCGGTATTGCCTTGCCGGGGGGAGTGTTGTTGTTGGCGCTGGCCTCGTTTTCCCCCGGCGTGATTGCCTGGCTGTACCCCGCCGCCGCCCTGCTCGTGCTGGGGGCGGGCCTGGCTGCGGGCGTTACGCGGGCCTTGCACAAAAGCGAGCGGTTCGGGCTGCGCACCGAGCGCCGGCAGCAGGTTTCCGAGCACGGCCTGAGCCTGGCCACCACGGACGGGGGCTGGATTAACATTCCCAACCCGTTTCGGGGCACGCTGGTGCTGGGCGGCGCCGGGGCCGGCAAGTCCTATTCGATTGGCGAGCCGCTGATTGAGCAGTTCACCGCGAAAGGCTTTGCCGGCCTGATCTACGACTTTAAATTTCCGGTGCTGGCCGAGGCCGCGCAAAAGGCTTTCGTGCTGGCCGATGCCAAAGCGGCGGCGGTGGGGGAGGGGCTGCGGCAGCCCGCCGTGCAGCTGCACGTCATTAACTTCAAGGACTTGGAGCGCAGCGAGCGGGTGAATCCGCTGCGGGCCGACAAGATGCCGGTCGTGGCCTACGCCAACGAATATGCCCGGGCTATCATGGCCAACCTGAACCCGGAGAGCATCAAAAAGATGGACTTCTTCGATACTAGCGCCAATGCCTTTCTGACGGCCATCATCTGGTTTTACAAAAAGAACTTCCCCGCGTTCTGCACCCTGCCGCACGTGGTGAACACCGCCCTGCACCCGGACTTTACCCACGTGCTGAGCATGCTCGACACCGACCCGACCCCGAGTGCGGGGACATGGTGCGCTCCATTACCACGGCCGTCAAGCAGCGGGCCGAAAAGCAGGTGGCCGGCGTTATTGCCTCGCTGCAGATTGTGCTCACGCGCATCAATTCCCCGGAAATTGCCTGGGTGCTCACCCCCGACGAGGCGCGAGGGGAGGGGTTTTCGCTGGAGCTCAACGACCCGCAGGCGCCCAAGGTGCTGGTGGTCGGCAACGACCCTACGCTAAAGGAAACCTTCTCGCCGGTAATCAGCTGCATCGTGGCCGTGGCCCTGAAGCTGATGAACCAGCAGCACAAGCACCCGAGCTACGTGTTTCTCGACGAGGCTGCGACCATCTACGTACCGGGGCTGGAGGTAATCCCGGCCACGGCCCGCAGCAACAAGGTGGCTATGGTATACATGACCCAGGATTTAAGCCAGATGGTCGACGCCTACGGCCGGGACAAGATGCAGGTGATGGTGAGCAACCTCAACAACCAGTTTTTCGGCAAGGTAAATTCGCTGGAAACGGCCCGGTTTGTCTCGGAGCTCGTGGGCAAGGAAGACCGCGAGATGGTATCAGCCAGTCGGGGCCGCAGCCACAACGGGGGCAGCCGCGGCGCCGGCCGCAGCGCCAGCCAAAGCGTGAGCTGGCAGGAGCGGAGCTTGGTGCGCCTGCAGGACGCCATCACGCTGGAAACCGGCGAGTTCATTGGCCAGACCGTGGAAACGGAGCAGCCTTTCTTCCAGGGCAAGGTGGATCGTCAGGCAGTGCCCGGCGCGTACCCGCTGCACCCGCTGGCTACGTTTGAAGGCAGCCCGGCGCCGGTACTGGCGGAAGCCCCGGTGGGGGAGGGGCCGGGACCGGATTGGCTAAGCCAGCGGCGGGCAGCCCGCCAGGCAGGGAGCAGCCCGGCAACAGGCTCAATTAGCGCTCTGCAGGCCGTCATTCAGGCCAATTTTGAGCTGATCCGCGAGGACGTGGCCGCCATCGTGGGGCAGTACGCCAACACGCTCAAACCGGGCCAACTGCCGGATAACGAGCCTCAGTTGTAAGGGCTAATCAAAAGTTCTGCGGGTGACTTTACCGATTTGGTACGGGTGAGCAGCACTTTCTAAAGTAGCCAGCCAGGTTGATATAGCTACAGCAGGCAGAGGACACTCCAGGCGAGCAGGACTTTCATTCGAAGCTAACCCCAGCTTGAAGTGTGTGTTATAATGCGTGTGCAAACTGATTTGAATTTCAAGCTGTTATTGGGGAAGCTCCGGCTTAGGTCGGACTAATTTCTTGACCCGGGCCAGCGGAAATAGCCGCACTCTTAATTACCCCGATGGGTGCGTGCTAAACCCACCCCGGCGTTGGGATTCCGGCGCTTATTTGTCACTGCTACCAAGTATCCCTGCGGCCCGCAGCCTCTCCAGTAGGCGCATCGTGACGGCTTCGGCCTTGCCGTCGCCGTTGTTGGAAAAGCAGACTACCGTCAACTGCCGGGCCGGAAAGCGGACCACGTAGCTGTTAAAGCCCAGGTCGCCGCCGGCGTACCATACGGTTTCGGTGCCGTGAAAGGAGCCGAACACCAGGCCCAGGGCATCGTTGTCCTTGGGGTGCGCAAACCGCTCGCGCCGGTGCATAAGCTGGTAGAAGGCCTCGCCGCCCAGTTGCTGGGTGTACCAGTTACGGTCCCAGCGCGCCCAATCCTCCACGCTGGTAAATACCCCACTGCCGCCGTAGTGCGGGGCATTCCGGTGCGCTTGCAGAAAGCCGCCCGCCTCGCGGACGTAGAACCCCGCCTGGCGGGAAGCTGCCACCAACTCGGGCGTTCGTCGCAGGTAGCCCGTGGCGCGGCCGGGTACGACCAGCGTCACGTCATCGCTGACGTGGGTGTGGCGCATGCCGAGCGGGGCGAACAGGTGCTGCTCGGCAAAGTCGGCAAAGCGCTGTCCGCTGACCTGTTCCACGATTTTGGTCAGCAGCATGTAGTTGACGTTGGAATAAGCCCACTGCGAGCCGGGCGCAAACAGCAGCCGGGGTTGGCGCAACGTAACGGCAATGGCCGTGTCGACGGTAAAGTAATCGTACAGGTTCCAGTTCAGGCCATTGCCCCGCCCCTGAGCATGGTATTCGGGCAAGCCGCTGGTCATGTACACCAGGTGCTTGACCAGCAGGCGCTCAGGGTACTTGGCCACGGCGGGCACGTAACGCTGCACCTCGTCCTCGAGCGATAGACGCCCCTGCTGCACCAGCAGGGCGATGCAGGCAGCGGTGAACTGTTTGGAAAGCGAGGCGATGTTAAAGACGGTGGCCGGGGAGTTGGGCAGGTGGTGGTCCAGGTTGGCCAGGCCATACCCTTTGCTGTAGAGAACCTGGCCCCGCTGGAAAATTCCTACTGCGTAACCAGGCGCAGGCCCCGGCCCCACGGCGGCATTCATCAGGGTGTCTAGTTGATAGCGCAGCCGACGGCTTAGTCGACGACCGGGCGCGGATTGCGGGCGGTTGTTCGGCTGGCCGAGGCGCCCAGGCTTGGCCTGGGGGGCGCCGGCGATACGCGGCCGGAGCGGCATGTGGCAATGGGGGCAGGTGCCCGGGGCAGCGTAGCGGATGGTATCACAGGCAGCGTTGCAAGGAGAGCAGGAGTAAACGGCAGCGGTAGCCAAGCGGGGTTGGCTAGCCAGGGGTTTAGCCAGCAACGTGCAAACGAGAAGCACAAACCAATAGCGAACTGTGGGCAAGCAGAAGAGCATACAACCGGACTGACGGGGCCTTTCGCGACGGCCCTGGAAAGTTACTTTTAGCTTTTATACTTAGCCTGCAGTTGAGCGCCGAAGCACAAAAAATGGTTGGAGCGGGTTGCCAAGGCTGCCGCCCGTCGGGTGCATGGCGCCGTAAAGAGTAGGTCGTACACTGTCGGCAGCCAGTGATTCGGCGCAGCCAATGCCGCTTACCCGTAACGGGCAGCCAACCCGGCAGGGGCGGTTCCCAGGCAGGCAGCTGAAAACGTTAGCAACCCAGAGCTGTATGCCCGCTTCCCTATGGGCTTATCTTGAGCACGAACTTGTGATCTGCGGCCGGGTTATTGTCTTATTCCCGGGATGCTGCTCCTGCTGGTGCCAAGCTCCTTAAACCAATCACCCATAAGCTCACAACCCACCGAAACCACATATGAAGTCTATTCTGATACTTCCGGCCGCGCTGCTTGCCTTAGCTGGGCAGGCCCAAACTGCACCGGCCAAGTCCGCACCGCGCGCGGCGGCTGACCAGGTTACCACCAAGCAAGGGCCGCTGACGGTGCAGCCCATCACGCACGGCAGCGTGGTGCTGGCTTGGAACGGCAAGACCGTTTACGTGGATCCCTACGGCGGGGCCGAAGCCTATGCCGGGCTGGCCGCGCCCGACGTGGTTCTGATCACCGACATCCACGGCGACCATATGGACCCGAAAACCCTGGCGGGCCTCTCCCTGGGCAAGGCTTTGCTGGTGGTGCCCCAGGCCGTTGCGGAGCAGCTGCCGGCTGAATATCGAGCGCGGGTGCGGGTGCTCAGCAACGGCCAGCAGCTCGACACGCTGGGCCTGCGGGTCTCGGCCGTTCCGATGTACAACCTGCCGGAAGCGGCCGACTCGCGGCACCCCAAAGGGCGGGGCAACGGCTACGTGCTCAGCCTGGGCGGCAAAAACGTGTACCTGTCGGGCGATACGGAAGACATCCCCGAAATGCGCGCCCTGAAAAACATCGACGTCGCGTTTGTGTGCATGAACCTGCCCTACACCATGGACGCGGCGCAGGCCGCGCAGGGCGTGCTGGCCTTCAAGCCGCGCATCGTGTACCCCTACCACTACCGGGGCCAAAACGGGTTGAGCGACGTGGCCGCCTTTAAGAAAACCGTCAACGCGGCCAACAAGAACATCGACGTGCGGCTGCGCAACTGGTATCCAGCAGCTAACTGAATTGCCCCGACTACGCCGACCCTCTGGCTGGGATGTTGGGTTAGTTTCTCTATTCCGGCCTGGGCTTTCAGGGGTTTGCCCGGAAGCTCAGGCCAGGTCCCTTACCGGTTGCTCCCGCTTACAGGTAAGAGAGCCACCAGTAGGTATGGTGCTGCTTGAAACGCTGGTACCAGCGGCACGGCCAGTACAAGGCCATTACCACCCCGGCCCAGACCAGATAGGCTCGCCCCAGGCTGGGGGCGTAGGCGGGCGGCCAGTCCGGCGCGGCGGCAAACGCCAGGTTAATTGCCTGTCCAAATGCCAGGGTCGTCCATACCCAGGCGGCGGCGCTGAGCAGCGTAAAGTGCAGCAGGTAATAAAACAACGGAACCTGACCGAAGGAGCGCAGGGCGCGGCCCACCCACCCGGCCGCGGTTTCCGCCTGGCTAAGCATTAGCAACGCCCCGCCCAAAGTGAGGCACACAAAAAGTAGCGACGGCGGGGACTTGGTTACGTTAACAAAGGAGAGCAGGGTGTGGAGCAGGCCTTGCGGCTGCGTGCTCCAGGGCGCCGGGTCACCGTACCAGTTGGTGGCCCGTAGCACCCCAAACAACAGCAGCAGCCCGCCCCCGAGAAGGCGCAAGCGCCGGTTCCGCTGGGGCAGCGGCAGCTGAAACCAGGGTCCCAGCAGGTAGCCCGCCAGCAGCACCCCCAGCCAGGGTCCCAGTGAATACGCCACGAGCACCGGCTGCTCGAGTACCGGCAGCACAAACGGCCCGTTGCGCAGCAGCGCCCAGCCCGCATTGGCCGCCGTCACGGGCGCGATGTTCGGCACCAGATTGTGACCGGCCAGGATCAGCAGCGTCAGCCCCGCCAGCACCCAGCGCGGCAGCCAGATCAGGCCCGCCAGCAGCACCAAGCCCGCTCCGATAACCCAGATTACCAACAGCAAAATCAGCTCATAGCTCCAGGCGAGCACGAAGGTGAGCAGCGCCACTTCCAGCAGGATCAGCCACAGGCCCCGCTTGAGCAGGAAGCCGCTGGTGGCCGCGCGGCTCGACCGCTTTTGCCCGTAGAGGTAAACGCTGCAGCCCGTCAGGAACACGAAGGTGGGGGCGCAGAAGTGCGTAACCCAGCGCGTGAGAAACAGCAGGGCCGGAGCCTGGGCAAGGTTTTCGGGTTGCACAAGCGTGCGGCTGAAAAAATCGCGGGTGTGGTCCAGGGCCATGAGCACCATCACCAGGCCCCTGACTACATCAATTGCGTGCACGCGCGGCGTCGTGGCGCGGACCTGAACGGCAGAAGCCGCGGCGGGTAGAATAGAAGGCATCAGCAGGGCTGGGGGATAAGGTAGTAGGCCAGGAGGCGGGCAACGATAAGCATAAAAGGGGTAAATCCCTTTGAAATGCCAAGCCGTGCGGTTGCGTCTTCCCGGGGGAGCATTCCACGCCCGGTCGGGCCAGCCGGGTAGGCCCCCTGGTACTTTAATTTTGTCCTCCCGGCCCGTCTGGACTTTTCCGATCAGACGCGGGCCGGTGCCTGGTGGTAAAATTCCAGCGGGCGGGTAGTAACAGGCCAGCCTGTTTGCCCAGCCCACCCGTCATGGAGCGGCCGGGAGCGGGCAGGGAAAGCGCCGCTTAGCGCAGCCCCTGCATCTTTAAAAACAGGCCCCC
The DNA here is from genome assembly GCF_058932745.1 of Hymenobacter sp. FMD4. Lineage (NCBI taxonomy): Bacteria > Pseudomonadati > Bacteroidota > Cytophagia > Cytophagales > Hymenobacteraceae > Hymenobacter > Hymenobacter sp. FMD4. The sequence goes on along the minus strand of NZ_JBZYWH010000010.1, from coordinate 148,333 downwards.
GGGGTTTTTGGTCGCCTTTATCTTGTCGGTCTTGAGTTTGTACATGAACGCGAACAAGGCATCTACGTGCTTGGCCGACTGCAGGATCTCCTGCACGAGCTTGGGCTCAGCGATGCCCAGTGCGTCCAGGTGTTTGCGGGCCAGCTGCACCTTGGCATCGTCGGCTTCGAGCTCGAAGGGGATGGGCAGCTGCTGGGGTACCTGGGTGTTGACGTAAAACTTGATGCTCTGGTAAGAGCGCCCCTTTTTGATCAGCTCGTACTTGATGCGCAGGTCCGTGTTCTCGTTGATCTGCTTGGTGGCCACGTCGAGCACGTACTTCTGCAGGGCCGATATCTGCGCGTACTGCTCGGGCTCCTTGCCCGCCGGGTCCTTGAGCTTAAGCATGGCCTTGAATTCATCCAGCGAGTAGGTCTTGGTTTCGCCGATGTCCTTCCACTGCGAAGCCAGCTGGTAGATGCGCTTGGCGTACTTGCTGGACAGCGAAAAGGCGGCCTGCAGGCGGTAGGAGGTGAAGTTGCTTTTTAAATCAATCAGGAAAGGGCGCATGCGCTCGGATATCTCCAGCTCAATAGTGCCTTCCCCTTTGCGGTACAGGGCCGAGGCCAGCAAACTCACCTGCAGCAGGGTCTTGCCGTTCTCGATGTGGTAAACGCGGCTGTTGAGGTTTTCGGTGGATTCCAGCAGCTGCTTGTAGTTCCAGGTGCGCCCGGTCATCTCCATCAGCTCCTGTACCCGGATTTCGTAGATCGTGCCGGCCTTGTCCTGCTTGGAAAGCTTGGAGAGCAGCGAAAAGACAATGTCCATCTCGCAGGCGCTCATCTCGTAGCGAGCCGTTGTGAGCGCGTTGTGCTGCCGAATTTCAATCGGAACGGTGGATTCGGGCGCGGCCATAGCTTGTCTTAAAGGCGGTATAAAACAAACATACGTCAAAATTCAGAAAGTAATAGAGTCAAATTCAAGCTCTATCAATACTGCTGGCTCCTTTCCTCCCGGGCGCTTATAAAACCTATTAGTTAGACTTATAAAACCTATTAGTTAGCCCAACGAGAGGTTGCCGCGATACTTATAAAAGCTATTAGTTAGACTTATGAAAGCTATTACTTCCGCCCCTGGCAAAGCGGCCCGATCCGAGTCTAACGCCCCAGTCGCTTATAAAAGCTATTAGTTACCTGTCGGGAGGCCAATTAATAGGGCTGTCTAAGCGGCCCTATTAACCAGCTTATGATTGCTATTACTTGCGCTTATAAAAGCTATTGCTCAGCTTATAAAGCCTATTACTTGACTTATAAACTCTATTACCTCGCGTATAAAATCTATTACTTAAGCTGCTTAAGCTTCTGAATATCAATCGTCTACAGCCCCTGCAAATACCTTAAATACTAAAAATACTCACAAGCTTGTTGAAGTTCGGGTACAAAAGCTTTTAAAGTGGCAGGATAAGACCATCTTCGACCGGGATCAACAAAGAAAGCAGTATAAATAAGCACAAAATACGATTGCACTTTTTAAAGAATTTTTTGCCTTTTTATGCTATTGAGGCTTATTGAAGACTATCAAAACTACTGCTCAGCAGCGTAAATGGCTAACTAATAGTTTTTATAAGCTTCATCGAAAGCTCTGACTCGGGTGCGAAACACAGCTTCCATAACCCCATTCCAGTGGGTAATGCGTTCCAGAGCCTTGGCAGGAGCTGTCAGCCACTTATAAAATCTATCTTTTCGCCTCCTTTAGCCAGCAAGGTTGTAGCCGCTCGAATCTGAAGTAATAGATTTTATAAGCCCGTTACCCGCCTGCGGACCCCCAAAACCAAACACGCTCACTGCCGCCGACACCCTGGGTGGTACCCGACTGCTTACCCGACCAGCAGCAGATCTTCCAGCCGGGTAGTGTACTGCGGGGTGCGCCACTGGGCTTGCCCTTCCTAGGGCGCGCGCAACTGACCCGGGGGCAACAGCAACGACGCCAGCTTCACGGTGCCCTGCCCGTAGCGGCGGTTAAGCCCATCGAGCTCGGCCATGAGGCGGGCGCGCTTTTCGCCCCCGGGCGCCGCTTCAAACAACGACAGCTGGGTTTGCCCCGCCGGCTCCAGCCCGTCGAGCACGACGCCGGCTTTGGTGTAGCGCTGGCCCGGTAGCCAAAGCTTCCTGAGCGCGACCCGGGCGTAGCGCAGCAGCTCGAGCGTGTCGTTGGTGGCCACGGGCAGGGTGAAGACCACCGAGCGGGAGTAGGGGGGCTGCTCCAGCCCAAAACGGCTTTTGCTCAGGAACACGGTCATCAGGTTCGCCGCATCGCGCTGGCGGCGCAGCTTCTCGGCGGCGCGCGAGGTAAACGCCCCAACGGCCCCGAGCAAGTCCGGGAACGCGCTCAGCGGCTGGCCAAACGTGCGCGAGCAGCACAGGCTGCGCCGCGCGAGCGTGCCGTCCTCGCTGGGCTGCAGCTGCTGGCAGGCCACGCCCTGCAGCTCTTTGACTAGCCGGGCACCCACCACGCCGCCCAGGTGCTGGCGGGCAAACCCGTCGGAGCAGGCGGCCAGGTCGGCGGCGGTGGCAATGCCCGCCGCGTGCAGCTGCTGCGCGTACTGCCGGCCGATGCCCCACACGTCCTCCACCGCCACCTGGGCCAGGGCCCAGCGGCGGCGCTCGTCGGTGTCCAGGTACAGGACCCCGCCCAGCGCCGGCTGCTTTTTGGCCAGGCGGTTGGCCAGCTTGGCCAGCGTTTTGGTGGGGGCTACCCCCACGCAGGTGGGAATGCCGGTGCGGGCCTTGACGTTCTGGCGCAACTGCCGGGCAAAGGCCTCCCGGCTGCCCAGGTAGCGTTCCATGCCCGCCAGATCCAGAAAGGCTTCGTCGATGGAGTAGATTTCCACCTCCGGCACCACCTGGCTCAGGTACCACATCACGCGGCGCGACATGTCGCCGTAGAGGGCGTAGTTGCTCGAAAACACCTGCACCCGGTGCTGCTGGAGCAGGGGCTTGGCCTGAAAGTACGGCTCGCCCATCGCCAGCCCCAGGGCTTGGGCCTCGGCCGAGCGGGAAATGATGCAGCCGTCGTTGTTGCTGAGCACCACCACGGGCCGGCCTTCCAGCCGCGGCTGAAAAACCCGCTCGCAGGAAACGTAGAAGTTGTTGCAGTCGACCAGGCCGAACATACGCTAGTCGCGGGTTTGCAGCAGGGCCGAGAGCTTGCCGGGCACCAGCTCGTGCAGCACGTGGGTGACGACGCCCCAGATGTGCACGTCCTGCGCGTCCTCGTGAATCTGCCAGGGTTTGTAAGCCGGGTTCTCCGGCATCAGCCACCACGCGTCGCCTTGGTTGACGAGACGCTTGACGGTGCATTCCCCCTCCACCACAGCCACCACGATGTGGCCGTGGTCGGCTTCCAGGGCTTTGTCGACGGCCAGCAGGTCGCCGGCGTGGATTTCGGCCCCGCTCATGCTTTCGCCCACCACCCGCACCAGGTACGTGGCGTCGGGGTGGCGCAGCAGCAGCTTGTTCAGGTCCAGCAGGCCTTCCATATGATCCGAGGCCGGCGAGGGAAAGCCCGCCGGCACCAGGCAGCCGAACAGGGGCAGCAAAAGGGGAGTGTGGGAGGCGGTTACGGGGATTAATTCAACATCACGCATGCTGGCAATCAGGTTGGTAAGCCCGCAAGTATACGTAGTGCTAAAATTGTTAGTATACTGGCTGGGGATTTTTATTTCTCCGCTATTCAATAGCTTTGAACTAATACCGAGTGATATATAGTTATTCACAAAGCTTAATCCCGTTGATTAAAGCGCTGGCAAAGATCAACTAACCTTGTCTTGCCAATTTCGTTAGTAAGCCTGAATCAATTGCTTACTGCTATGAAAATCCCCGTAACTCCCGGCCAGGACAAGCCCTTGCTGCCCGATGGCCGCCATACCGTAGAAATCACCGACGTGCAGGAAGGCACGAGCGAGCACCAGCAGGTGCCCTTTTTTGCCGCCCGCATGGAAAACGAGGAGGGCTTCGTCACCCAGCGCTTCTACACCTCGGAAAAAGCCATGCCCATTCTCTTGTCGTTGTACGCGGCCGTGGGCATTCAGCCCCAGGCCGGCCACGATCTGGACACCAAGCAGCTGCTGGGCAAAACGCTGTCCGTCGAGGTGGGCGAGCACCACTACGACAGCCCGGCTACGGGCAACGAGCGCACCCTGAAGCAGGCGGGTAACTTCCAGGCCGTTTAAACGCCGGCCCCACCCCACCCGGCCCGGGGCTTACCCTGAATGCAACCAAAAGCGGCAGCCCATCGGCTGCCGCTTTTGGTTGCTGGCGAATTGATCCGGCTTTAGCTTCGGCCCGGCGCTTCGCGCGCGCTCAGGTAGCGGTCAATGACGCGTTGCCGGGCCGCTACCCGCCGGGCCACCCAGGATGCGTTGACGCTCGGCCGCCGCCTGGAAGCTGTGGCTGGCAGCGACACCCATCACCTCAGCCCCGGTAAAGGCGTGCTGGCGGAGAGCCTTACCCATGAGGGTATCATAACGACGCTACGGCAGTACCGCAACTACGGAACCTCGGGCGCCAGAACCGTGCTCGATTTTACCGTCAATGGACAGCCTATGGGCTCGGCTCTGCCCCTGCTCAGGGACTCGGTGCGACTGACGCTGCGCGTGGAGGGCACCGCCCCCATTGACCGGATTGAGCTCGTGCGCAATCTGGACAACCACTTCGCCCTGGTGCGGCTGGAGCAGCAGCCCGGCGGGATAAGCGGCCGGTTTAAGCTCTACGACCCGGCCCGGCCGCAGCGGGGAACGTTATGGCCGCGCCGGACCTGCTGCGCTGGGTTGGCTTTTTCGTGCGCGATGCCGTGCCCGGCCCGGGGCCACTGCTTTACTTACGTGCGCGTCACCCAGACCGACGGCCACCAGGCCTGGTCCTCACCGGTGTGGCTTAAGCCCCCGGCGGCTTCCCAGACTTGAGCAGCTAAGTTTTAGTAAATGACTACTGCTTTTTGATACGTCCCTCCAAGCGGGGCTGGTAGGTAGCAAACGTCTTTAGGTAGCGCTTAATAGGCTCAACGAGCACTTCGCCGGTGTTTTTCTTGGCTACCGCTTGGCGAAATGCCAGGTAGCCGTCGCCGCCGTCGGCCAGAAAGTTCGGCGCCAGCACCTTGTACACCTTGTTGTCGTCCAGCGGGTTGCCCTTGATCGTGAGCTTGGTTATTCGGCTGCCCGCTGGCCGGCTTTCGTCGTAGTGCAGCTCCACGCCGGAGGACACTTGCAGAATGCCGTTGGTGAGCGAGGCCGCGTGCTCGAAGATGGACCGGAGGTCCGAGCCCTTGAGCTCCAGTTTGACTAATGTGTTGATGAAGGGAAAGGCGGAGATGATGTTGCCCAGCGTGACAGGGCCGGCGGCAATGTCCTGGCGCAGCCCGCCACTGTTGACGACGGCCAGGTCCTGGTCCGGGGCGGCGTGGAGCATGGCGTCGGCCACCATGTTGCCCAGCGTAGACTCTTCGCCGTAGGAGCGGGTGAGGGCCTGGGCCGCGGTGGTTACCTGCTCCGCAGCAATTTTCTTGGATTTCTTCTCCCACTTCTCGATGGCAGCCAGCGTGGGCTTGTCATCCAGCACAGCGTCGTCGAAGACGTAGTTCAAGCTGTTGGTGTACGAGCTGATCCGGTCCGTGGCGGGGTCGTAGGTTAATTCGAGGCGGCCCAACTCCGTCCCCAAAGCGTTGGTAGAGACGATAAGCGTACCATTTGAGACCAGCGGCTCCTGCACGCCCTGGTGAGCGTGCCCCGTCACGATCAGGTCCACACCTTGGACTTTCCGGGCCAGGTTTATGTCCTTCTGCAGGTTACGGCTCACGTCCGCGGTGCCCAGCGAGGACTGCCGGCCTGGGATGCCTTGGTGGATGAGCAAGACAACCAGATCCACTTTGCCCTGTAGTTCCTGCACGTACTTCTGCAGGTAAACTTCCTCGTCCCGCGCTTCCACGCCCTGGATCATTTCCTCGGAGATGGTGTCGTAGAAAGCAAAACGCCCATGCAGGCCGATGACGCCAATGCGCACGCCGTTTTTGACGATGATGCGGTAGGGGTGGTTCCATAGCAGCTGCTCCGTGCCTCGGCGGAAGATGTTGCCGTTGAGCACGGGGAATTTTGCCTTGCCCAGCTGGCGGACGGTGTTCTGCCAGCCGTGGTCGAATTCGTGGTTGCCGATGCAGGCCGCGTCGAGCTGCAGGTGATTCATCACGTCAATCACGGCCTCGCCTTGGGTGAGCGTACTGATGTAGGGGCCCGTGAAGTAATCCCCGGCATCGAAGTACAGCGCGTTTGGGTTGGCGGCCTTCTCCTGCTTGACCAAGGTGGCCAGGTTGGCAAAGCCCCCCACCGTGCGGGTCGGGCTCACAGCCGGCAGCAGCTGGGGCCGCACGTGGGCGTGCAGGTCGTTGGTGTAGAGGATGGTCAACTTTTTCCCCGGGGTGGCTGCCCCGCCCTGAGCAGGCGCCAGCGAAGGAGACAGGGCCAGCAAGGCCAGCAGCAGTGCCGTTTTCATAGGCTGTAACGCGGAAAGGTTGCGGCACGAACTTACGTGCCTAGCCAGCAAAAGCAAACCTACGGACGGCTTGGTTGCTATTGGCTGGTATTCTTTCCCGGCATACTCGCCGGCCCCTATCGGGAGATGCGCCTTATCCGAGTCTGGGTGTGAAGGTTCGATTCACAGTCAATGCGCGCGTTGACACATTTTCCTAATGGTCGTCCGTTTAACTTTTGTGCCAGATTTTAACCGTGGCCACTCTTATAACTAGGCTATGGAGAGATTCACTTTTCGCCCTGTAGATAGCATTCAAATCTTTGCTACGGTTGTATAGATTACTGAAGCGCAAAATGGGACGAGGAAAACAAGCTCGCTGCGTAGCCGTTCTTGCTGCTGTCATTTAAGCGGTACCCCCCTCTGCACATCACTTTTAAGGTTTAAAGAAGGTGTCCAAGTTGATCTGGATTCCTAGGGCAGTTTCCTGGCTGGTTAAGAAGCTTTTCGCACCCTTTTACTCGACCCGATCAAACAGGAGAATTGTCCCACCCATGTTGGGGCTCCCACATATCGCTACGCGCGGCAACCTACAGCTCCCTTTAACCTGGGAACAATCTTTTAACGGAAGTCAAGTTGGTAACCTTTTTCCCGGCAATTGGCCACCAAGGCGCGGCTACTCTTTGTCCGTCTTCACCCGCTCGCGCTCTTCTTCCAGGCTGGTGGCGCGCATGCGGGCGGCTTTAAGCTGCTGATTGCCGAGCTTGTAGCTAACGCTCAGGCGCGCCTGACGTGACTCGCGGTAGCTCAGGAAGCGAACGTCGTTTTGCTGAAAGTCAACCCGACCGCGCTGCCGGTTGGAAAACAGCACGTCGTTGACGGTCAGCCGCAGGGTGGCGCGGCCCTCGAGCAGGATTTTTTGCGCGCCCAGGTTCAGGTTGCCGAAGGCCTGGTAGCGCAGAATGCCGTCGAGGCCGGCCGTCTGGTAGAAGCCCGAGGCTTCCAGCCTGAGCTGGTGCGGCAGCTTTACGGTGGCCTGCCCGTAGAAGGTGGCCGCCGTGCGGGCGGCGCGCGCAGCGCGGTTGCCGTCCAGGTACACAAACTCGTTGCGGGCCACGTTTACGCCGGCGTAGCCCGTAAGCGGTTTTACGAAGCTCAGCGGCAGGTTCAGCGAAGCGCTGTAGCTGTTTTGGTAATCGAGGTTGCGGGAGATGGAGTAAAGCTGCGAGCCTTCGGTTTCCGTTACCAGGCTGATCACCCCGTTGGTGCGGCTGTAATTGAGCACGACGAAGGGCTGCTGGTCGTAAGTCAGGGCGAGCTTGTAGTTATTGGCCAACTCCGGCAGCAGGTTCGGGTTGCCGCGCTGCTGGGTATAGGGGTCGAGGTAGATGATGTTCGGATTCAGGTCCTGGTAGCTCGGCCGGTCGATGCGGCGGCTGTAGGCGGCGTTCAGGCCCACGAACTTGTGCAGCACCCGGTCCACGTTCAGGCTCGGAAACAACTGCCCGTAGTGGCGGGCAAAGCGCACCTCGTCGGGGGTGTCTTTCGTGAAGCGGCCCCGATTGTCGGTCCACTCGCCGCGCAGGCCGGCCTGCCAGCGGAAGCCCAGGTGCTCGCCTTCAACCTGCACGTAGCCGGCCTGGATGTTTTCCACGAAGTGAAACGTTTCCGTGCGGTCGTTGGGACCGCCGAGCGGGCCGCTCACCAGATCAAGAGCAGTGCGAATGTCGGCCTGGCTGGTTTTGGCCCCCAGGCGCAGCTTCAGGGCGGGCCGCAGCGGCCAGCGGTAGTCTACCCGGCCCGAGCGCAGGCCGATGCCCACGCGTTGGTCGTTGCGCAGGGCTTCGCCCAGGCCGTTGTTGAAGGCGTTCTGCACCTGCCCCAAGCTGCCCGACTCGTAGTAGGAGTAGTCTGCGTCGGCCGTCAGTTCGCGGCCCAGCGTATCGAGCTGCAGGCGGTAGTTGAGGTTGGCCGCGTAGGTATTGGTACGGCGGCGGGTACGGTTGCGGGTATCCACCGCGGTGCCGTCGGGGGCCGTAACATCGTTCTCGGCTTCGGCCCGGGTGCGGTTGGCGTAGCCCGTAACAAGCACGCCCAGCGTCTGCCGCAGGGACAGAAAGTAATCGGCGCCGAGGCGGAAGGTGTTAACCGTGGCCGTGCGCGGCTGGTAGCTGCGCTGCTCGTAGCGGAGGCCCGGCTCGTCGGGGTGGCGCACGGTGTTGAGCTGCTCGTAGGTTTTGCGGTGGGCCAGGCCGTAGTTGCCGAACACGTTCACCTTGCCCGCGCGGTAATTCAGGTCGAGGGCGGAGCCCGCCTTGCCAAAGCGACCGTAGCCCACGTTGGCCGACACGGTGCCGTTGGTGCCCAGGTCCACGTTTTTCTTCAGAATGATGTTGATGACGCCCGCGTTGCCGGCCGCGTCGAAGCTCGCGTCGGGCTGCGACATCACCTCAATGCGGTCGATGCTGCTGCTGGGAAAATCCTTGAGCACGCTCACCACGTCGGTGTAACGCGTGGTGCGCCCGTCGATGAGAATCACCACGCCTTCGCGCCCGGCTAGGCTGATGCGGTCGTTGAGCACGAGCAGGCCCGGCACTTGCTGCAGGGCTTCCAGCGCCGTAGCCCCGGCCGTGGCGCTGCCCGCCACGTTTACGATGACCTTGCCGCCCTGCATTTCCAGCAGCGGCTTGCTACCCACCACTTCCACGCCCTGGAGCTGCTGCGCCGCCGACACGAGTTTCATCGTGGGTACCACCACGCCGGCGCGGTTTACCTCAAACACAGCCGAGCGCTGCGTCACGTAGCCCAGCATGCTCACCGTGACGCGGTAGCGCCCGGCCGCCACCTGCTGAAAGCGGTAGCCGCCATCGGCTGCCGATTGGACCCCGGTAACCTGGGTCGTGTCCGGCACGGGGCGCAGCAACACCGTGGCGAAGGGCAGCGGCTGCTGCTGCTCATCCAGCAAGCGTCCAGACACCGTGCCCGATGTCTGGCCCAGGCTGAGGAAGGCAGGGGCTGCCGTTAAACAAAGGGTGAGAAGGGCTTTCATGGGGCTAGAGGGAAGTAAGTTGCCGGGTGCGGGACCGATGGGGCCTGAATAGGTATGGCAAACCTAGCGGCGCCTACTCCCGCGTGCCTACTGCAATCCGCCAACGCGGCTTTTTCCTCCGCCAGGGCACGGCGAGGGGTGGCGGGCCGCGCGAACCAGGGTCCGAAGAAGCTTTTTGACGGGTTGGCGGACGCTTTGCCGGAGTTGGCGGATTGCCGTTTGCCCGCCGCGGCTGACCAAGCTACCTTGCCACCTTACCGGTCCTCCCGCCCGCGCATGGAACGTCGCCGCGTTTTGCTTACCCACCTGCTTTTTTGGGTGCTGTTTCTGGGCGTGCTTTTGCTTTACCGCACCAGCAACCGCAACCACGGCGTGGTGACGCCGGCCCTGTACCTGGCCGAGCTGGGAAAAGCGGCGCTGTACGTACTCTACGCCCGGGTGCTGTTTACTTTCTACCTGAGCCTGTGGGTATTCACGCGGTTTTTTACTCCCCAGCGCCTTGGGCTGCTGTTCGGGCAGGTGGTGGTGCTGGGCGTGTTCGACGCGACCCTAAGCTACGTGCTGGAGCAACGCCTCATTGGCCCGTTGACCGGCTGGTGGTTTACGGACCCGCAGACGCCCGCGCTGGTGTTCATCACCGATGCGCTGCTGGCCAGCTGGGTGTTTGTGATGATGGCCTTTATTTACAAGCACGTGCGCGACTACCGGGCAGCCGAGGCGCTGCGCCACGAAAAAACCGCCCTGGAGCTGGCTTACCTGAAGTCGCAGCTCAACCCGCATTTCTTGTTTAACAACCTCAACAGCCTCTACGGGCTGGCCCTGACCGAGCCCGAGCGGACGCCCGATGCCATTCTCCGGCTGGCCGACCTGCTGCGGTACATGCTCTACGAGTCCAACGAAGCGTACGTGGCCCTGCGCCAGGAAATCGACTACCTGACCAGCTACATTGCCTTGGAGAAGCTGCGCCATGAGGGAGCCTGCTACGTCGAGTTCACCGTGGAAGGGGCCGTTACCACCCAACGCATTGCCCCGCTACTGCTCATCTGCTTTGTGGAAAATGCGTTCAAGCACGGCTCGGTCAGCAACCCCGCGCACCCCGTTACGCTGGAACTGGCGGTGCGCGGAGACGCTTTGACCTTCCGGGTAGGCAACGCTATTGTGGCCCAGCACAAAGACCAGGTGGGAGGAGTGGGCCTGGCCAGTGTGCGGCGGCGGCTCGCGCTGCTCTACCCCGGGCGGCACCACCTGGCCGTAGCCGACGACGGCGCGTACTTTCAGTGCACGCTCTCGCTGGACACTGCCGCCCCGCCCGTACTTATTTCTGCCCGCCCATGACTCCGCTTCGCACCCTGGCCATCGACGACGAGCCCCTGGCGCTGCGCGTGCTGACCGCGCACGCCCGCCGGGTACCTTTTCTGCACCTGGTAGCTACCACCACCGACCCCGTCCAGGGCCTGGTGCAGGCGCAGGCGGGCGACATCGACCTGGTGCTGCTCGACGTGCAGATGGCCGCGCTCAGCGGCATGCAGTTCCTGCGGCTGCTGCAGGGCCGCTGCGCCGTCATTCTAACCACGGCCTACCCGCAGTATGCGTTGGAGGGCTACGAGCACGCCGTGGCCGACTACCTGCTCAAGCCCATTTCCTTTGAGCGGTTTCTCAAAGCCGTCCAGCGGGTTCACGCCCAGGTTAGTGCCGGCCCCGCGGCGGGCCAGGTGGCGGGGCCCAGCCCGGCCGAGTTTCCGGCCTACAGCTTTATTAAAACGGAGCACCGCCTGGTGCGGGTCAACCACGCCGACATCCGCTACATCGAAGGCGGCCGGGACTACGCCACGGTGTTTACCGGCACCGAACGCATTCTGACGCTGACCAGCCTGGGCAAGCTGGCCGAGGGCTTGCCGCAGCCGCCGTTTATGCGCGTGCACAAGTCCTATATCGTGGCCTTGAATCAGATTACTGCGGTCGAGCGGCAGCGCATCTACCTGGGCCAGAGTGTTATTCCCATCGGGGATACTTACCGGGCCGACTTTGCCCGCGTAGTGGGCAGCGGCTAAGGTAGGGGTGCAAGCTACCGGGTGATTTACCCACCTTAGTCGGGAAACAGCACCCTCATGAGGGCCTGGCTGGCTTTAACAGCCGCTGCCTCGGATTGGTTAGTGGCAACAAACAGCACGGTGCGGCCGTCGCGCGGATCCAGGTAACGGACGAAGTGGGCAAAGAATACGTCGTTGCTGCCGCCGTGTGACACCACCCGCGTGCCGCGCTTGGACTGGTACACCGACCAGCCGTAGCCGTAAAAGATGGAGCCGCCGGGCTTTTTGGCAACGTACGGCTGGTAGAGCTTGGCCTGCGTGGCCGGAGCCAGTACGTGGCCGCCCGCCAGCGCGCGGTGCCAGCGCCACAGGTCCTGCGCCGTGCTGAGCAGGCCGCCATTGCCGCGCAGGTTCCACGAAGGTCCGTCGGGGGCCCAGCCTTGCGCGTTGGGTTTGCCCCAGCGGCGGCCGCGCACGTAGCCCACCGCTACCACCGAATCGGGCCAGTTTACCAGCCGGTAGCCGGTGGCCGTCAGGCCGGCGGTCCGGAACAGGCGCTGGTGCAGGTACTGCTCGTAGGGCAGCCCACTGGCTTGCTCGATGATTACGGCCAGCAGCGAATAGCCCACGTTGGAGTACTGGTAGGACGAGCCCGGCGCAAACACCAGCTTGCGGCGCAGGGTCTGCCGGATAAAATTGGGCTGGCTCCGCCACCGCTCGTCGCGGCCGGAATACTCGCGCAGCCCCGCCGTGTGGGTGAGTAGCTGGTGCAGGGTGATGCCGCGCTTGTCGGCCGGGGCGGTGGGGAAATATTTACCCAGGGAGTCCTGCACGGTGAGCTTGCCGTCCTGCTCCAGCGCTAAAACGGCCGCGGCGGTAAACTGCTTGGCCAGCGAGCCGATGTCGTAAGCGGTATGGAGACCGTTGCGGATAAGGTGCTCCCGGTCGGCCTCGCCGTAGCCGCGCTGCCACACCAGGCTGTCGCCGCGCCCCACGAGCACCACGCCGGCAAAGTCGGTGCCGTCCAGGGCGGCTGACAGGCGCTGGGGCAGGTCTGCTGGGGGCAGGCTGGCGGGTTGGGCGGCCAGCGGGGGGGCACTAATTAGCAAGGCGCAGAAAAGCAAGGGGCGTAGCATGACCAGAGATGGATAAGGGGTGGCGAGTTTCGTAGGCCGCTTTCCAAACGCCCGCTTCGGGCAGTGAAAAACGGGCTCCCGTGGGCCTGGCAAACGTAGCTACGACGAGCACCGGGCACCCGCTGCAATCCGCCAACGCGGCTTTTTCCTCCGCCACCACGCCCGGGGATGCTACCGCGTCCCATCAGCTCGAAAACCGGGCGTGCGCAGGCGCCGCCCCGGGTGGGGGTAAGGGATGGGGCAGCTGCGAATGTCTGGTTGGCAAAAGAGTCAGCCGCCGTAATCGAGCTGCCCTGGTGGGACGGGCCTCAGCCACGTATCGCCTGGGCTGGTCGAGCTAGTGGCATTGCTCGGAAGCACCTGAACCAAGCGAGTAGGGGGAGCTGCTTAAGATCGGAGGGTTTAACCCGGTGCTGCGTAGGCAACGGCAGCTCCCAAACCTTGCCCAAAGGCCTGCGTTAAACCTGTCAGCCGCCAATTTTTGAGGCCAGGGTTTACAGCTGTTTTTCAACACTGGCGCTTGGAAAAAAGCACGTAGCGTAAAAGTCATTTCCTTCAGGATAAATGACTTACGTTGCTGGCTGGCGCGAGCCGCTACCGTTGCTGAGTTTATCAACCAAAACATTTCAAAACCTAAAAGGATGAGGAGACTACCCGTCTATTTGTTACTGGACACCTCTGGTTCTATGACCGGAGAACCCATTGAAGCCGTTAAAAACGGGGTTCAGGTCATGATCAGTTCGTTGCGGCAGAATCCGCAGGCGATTGAGACTGCCTTCATCAGCATCATCACCTTTGATAGTGAGGCCAAACAAGTGGTGCCCTTGACCGACTTGGCTTCGTTTCAGATGGTGGACATCCGAGCTACCGGCACTACCAGCTTAGGCGAGGCGCTGAAGTTGGTTTCTACCTGCATGGACAACGAGGTTACCAAAACCACGGCCGAGCAAAAAGGCGACTGGAAACCCCTGGTGTTCATCATGACGGATGGTGTCCCCACCGATGATTGGCAGCTGGGCCTGGAAGAGTTCAGAAAACGGAAAACCGCCTTTACCGTGGCCTGCTCCGCGGGTAGCGCCGCCGATTCTTCGCTCTTAAAGCAGATCACGGAGAATGTCGTCAGCCTTGACACCGCCGACAGCCAAAGCATTGCCAAGTTCTTTACCTGGGTAAGTGCCTCCATTGGCGTTTCCTCGACCAAAGTAGAGGATGGCGGCCAGGAAGTGACCGGTATGGGCGAACTACCCCCGCCGCCGGCTGAGTTGAACATCGTTACGTAAGCCGTTAGCACCTCCCTTGGCAAGGAAGAGGCTGGAAGAATTCTTCATCAGCCTCTTCCTTGTTTGCTGAAGTGATAGGACCAGCGACGAAAGCCGATCAGGTAGCAAAAGATTAACGGGTTGCCGGAACGGCAGCAGGGTAGACCCGGAGGAGCACCCAGAAACAGCGTTTAAAACCGTAAGCCCAAAGCAGGAATGGCCGATGCAAAACAACTGGTAACGGATCTTTTCAAAAGCAACGGCATTGTCATTCCCGAGCACCGGAAGCAGTTGTTCGACCGCTTTTTACAGAAAGAACAGAGCCTTGCCATTCTCCACCAACTCCGAAAAAACCAGGAACAGCTCATGGCAAATTGGAAAACCGAAGACCGAATAGCTGAAATCGTGCAACAGCCCATTCGCATTCCCAATGCTACCGTGGGTAAGCCCTATGCAGCTCCCTTTGACTTCGAGCAATTTGGCTGGAACGACCTTATCGCCTTCAAAATTGAAGGTCTGGAAGCCCTGGGGCTGACTTACAGCGCCGAAAACAACCAGCTTACCGGGGTTCCCACCCAAAGCGGCGACCTAAAGTTTTCGGTTTTCTTCAAAGTGGAAGGACAGCCGGAGGAGGCTCCCTTTCACCAAAAAGACATTCTGCTCATCATCAACCCAGATCCAAAAAGCCTCTGGAAAAACCTGGCGAGCGACCGTAACGACCCCTACTGGAAGGAAGACGATGTCACCTTGTTCGCTCCGTTAGGCGACCGGCACCTGGTGGTCTCCTCCAAACGCGGCCGCTCCCACGCCACGGTGGGCTCGTTCCGGGAAGATGACTTTGCATTCAGGGAGCTGCCCAACGGCTGGAACGTCGTGGTGGTGTCGGATGGGGCCGGGAGTGCAAAACTGTCCCGCAAAGGCTCGGCGCTGGCCTGCGCCGGCGTGGTCAACTATTTTCTGGACCCCGCAGCCGTAGAGAGCATGGCCGAGTTTGACGAACTGGTGCAACAGCACGCCAGCCACACCGGGGCCGACACCCAGAAAAACCTGAACCGTTTCGTTTACAACACCCTGGGCAAAGCGGCTTTTCAGGTGCACAAGCAACTGGAAAGCTTCGCTAAGGCGCAGGAGGTCACGTTAAAAGATTTGAGCAGTACGCTCATCTTCACCCTGTTCAAGAAGTACGACGTGGGCTACGCCTTGCTGTCCTTTGGCGTGGGCGATTGCCCCATTGCCGTGCTCAGCAAAGACCTGACCGAAGTGACGCTCATGAATTGGATTGACGTGGGCGAATTCGGGGGCGGTACCCGGTTTATCACCATGCCCGAGATTTTCCAGAACGAAAAGTTCGCTACCCGTTTCGGGTTTAAGCTGCTAGACGATTTCGCTTACCTGATCATGATGTCTGATGGCATCTATGACCCCAAGTTCGTGGTGGAGGCAAACCTGCCGGACATCGCCAAGTGGCAGGAGTTTCTGGCTGATTTAAACGGACAGAACGAAGATAAGGTCACGGTAGAGCTGAGCGCCACCAATCCCGACATTGAAGCGCAGCTCTCCCAATGGATGGATTTCTGGAGCCCCGGCAACCACGACGACCGCACCCTGGCCATTGTCTTCTAGCGCTTTTCGGGAAAGGAACCGGAAAACGCACCTAAAGCAGAGCACTAACTCCTTTACAGCATTGAACCTGTGAGCCAAAGCAGTACCATCACCTTCTTACCGGAACCCGGTCCAACCGTAAAATCGGTGCCGTCCATCATCACGCCGGGTAAAGCCTACCAGTACGTGGATAATGGCGAGCCCATGCGCGGCGGCATGAAGGACGTTTATTTCGCGCCCGATAAGTCTTACGTGGTTGCTTTTTACCGCGACAAACAGGATTACAATTCCCGGGAACGGCTGAAGAAACTGGTGACGCAGTACTACGACAGCTTCTTTAACCGCGAAGGCGGCGAGTACTACAAGGAACTGTATTGCTGGCCTACCGACATGGTGGAAACCGCCGACGGGAAAGTGGGTTTGGTGGTGCCTACTTACAACAGGAACTTCTTTTTCAAGCAAGGGTACGCCACCAGCGAAGGCATCAAAGGCAAAGAGAAGCAGGGCTTGTGGTTTGCCTCGGCCAAGTTCCGGCACCCGCAGTTCGCCTTGCGGCTGGATGAAAGCGAGTTGGGCAACTGGCTTAGCTATTTCCAGATCTGCGTCAAAATTGCCCGGGGGGTGAAGCGCCTGCACGCCGCCGGGCTGGCCCATTCCGATTTATCCTATAAAAACGTCTTAATCGATCCGGTCAGTAAATCAGCCACCATCATTGACATCGACGGGCTGGTAGTACCCGGCCTGTATCCCCCCGATGTCATCGGCACCGCCGACTTTATTGCGCCGGAGGTACTGGCCACCAAACACCTGCCCCTGCGCGACCCGAACCGCAAGCACGCCAACCGCACCACCGACCTGCATGCCCTGCCGGTCATGATTTACCTGTACCTGCTCTACCGGCATCCGCTCAAAGGGGGAAAGGTCAACTCCCTGGATACGGAACAAGACGATCTGCTCTCGATGGGGGAAAAGGCCTTGTTCATTGAGCACCCGACGGACCACTCCAACCGGCCTAAAATGGATCAGGTGTCCAAATGGACGCTGCCTTGGGCGGATGTTGCCAAGTTACCCTACACCATTACCGGCCCGTACCTGAAAGCCTTGTTTGAGCAGGCCTTCGTAACGGGCCTGCACGAGCCCAACCAGCGGCCTAACGCGGACCAATGGGAACAGGCCCTGCTCAAAACTACCGATTTGATGCAGCCCTGCAGCAATCCTAAATGCCAGCAGAAGTGGTTTGTGTTTGATAACAGCACCTCGCCCAAGTGCCCGTTCTGCGGCACGCCGGTGAAAGGAACGCTGCCCGTGCTGGACCTTTACTACGAATTCAAGCCCACCGTCTGGCGCCCCGAGAATCACCGCCTCATGGTCTACCACAACCAATACCTGTTCCAGTGGCACGTGAACCGGCACGTGGTCAGAAATGAAAAACTGACGGCCGAGCAAAAGGTCCCGGTGGGGTATTTCACCTTCCACCACAACAAGTGGGTATTGGTAAACCAGAAACTCACCTCTTTAAAAGACCTCACCGAAGACAAAGAGATACCCGTGAATACCATGGTGGACCTCACCGACGGCAAGAAGCTGTTGCTCTCCAATGAAGAAGGCGGCCGGGTGGTGGTGATTACCATGGCCAATAAGTAGCGCCGCTACGGTTTCTAGAGACAGGAACGAGCAGAGCAGTGGAGAGGAAGTAAAACCTTAAAACGCCCTAACCCTTACCCAAATGAAAATCAAGCCACTAGGAGTTATTGTTGTTTTGTTGATCATAGGGGTGTTGGCCTATTTCGCCCTCGCTCCTCGTTTAACCGGGGGCAATGGCGACAACAATACCGCCGAGACCACCTCGCCCACCATACCCGGTAGCAACCGGGCAAGGGACAATACCACGGAGGTACCGGCTGCCGCAACTTCTACCCCTGCCGCCGGCGCAACCGAGGAAACCCGGGCGTTCAGCTACACGCCCGAGAAACCGGAGAATGGAACGCTACGCGGGGTCGTGGAGGTAGGGGCTACGGGCTTTAATTCCTTCGTCATCAATATGGACCGGCAGAAACGCTGGGAGATTGTGTCCAAAGACTTTGGCGAATCCCTGGCCTACGAAGGCCTGGCCACCACCGAAGACATCAGGGCTGGTCTTAAAAAATACCTGTCGGGCATGTTTGACAAAGGCGTGGCGAACAAAAACATGCACTTTGTGATTTCCTCGGGCGCCCAGAAAGAACCCAAAACCGCCATCATCAGCAATGAGCTAAAGAAGATGGGGTTTGTGGTGAACAATGTCACCGCCGAACAGGAAGGCAAGTTGGGCTTCAGTGCCACCGTGCCGGCCGCCTTTGCCGATAATTCTTTCCTGGTGGACATTGGATCAGGTAATACCAAAATCTCCTGGCAGGAGAATGGCCGCCTGCAATCCATTGAGTTGCCCGGCGCCAAGTACTACGCAAACGGCACCACCGATGAGCAGGTGTACAACCAGGTGAAAACGTTGGCCGCTAAAATACCGGCCAACAAGCGCAATGTTGGCTTCATCCTGGGTGGAGTGCCCTTCACCCTGGCCAAGCAACACCGCCAAGGAGAGGAAAGGTATACCGTATTAAAGGCTCCGGGGGCCTACAAGGCGGCCGACAAGAAAATGGCCTCGGGATTGAATATCTACAAAGGCCTGGCCGAGGCGACCGGCACCGACACTTTTGTGTTTGACTGGGATGCCAACTTTACCATCGGGTTCCTGCTGAGCCTCAACCAATAAGTTCTCTTCCCATGAGTTTCTTAAAGCAGTTGTTGACGCCGTTTGTGGAGTTTGAAAACGATTCCAAGCCAGGACCGGCAAAACCGAATCCACCGGTCCCCGCTCCGGCTGCGGCTCCGGCACCGACCACGCCTTCCTTTCTGCCCCCGCCATTACCGGCTGTCCCCGAAAACGCCCAGCATCCGTTGATCAACGGCCCTGCCACCCCCATTACTATTCCAGACCACGTTCCCACCTATTCGGCCGGCGGCACCATCACGGAACCTTTGCCCGAACACGAACAGTACTTTGAACGGTTGATTGATGAAGCGAATGCCCGCGACCCCTTGTTCCAGGGAACCGATTACAAGGAGTTCGTGGACAGCAAACTGGACATCGACGACATTCAGGACGAAGCCCTCAAGTACCAGACCGCTTACAACGTATTAAAAAGCACCGGCCTGACCAAAGAAAAGCTCCTTTCCACCGGCCAGGAATACCTAAACCTGATTGGTCGGGATTTGAATGCCTTTCAGAGTGCCCACGCGCAACAGTACCAGAAAGAGGTGCGGCCCAAGGAAGAACTGATCCAGCAGAAAGCGCAGGAACTGCAAACCCTGACCCAACGCTTGAATACCCTCAAAGCTGAAATCAATCAAATATCCCAGGAAATCAGCCTTACGAAAGATAAAATGAACACTACTAAAAACTCCTTTTTGCTGGCCGGCGAAAAAAAGCAAAAGGAGATTCAAACCGAACTACAGAAAATAACGCAACACTTTTAAGTTACTTCGCCGTAGCCGCGCTGCCACACCAGGCTGTCGCCGCGCCCAACGGAGCACCCGCCGGCAAGCCGGTGCCTTCCAGGACGGCTGCTAGCCGTTGGCATAGGTCCTCAGGGGGCAGTGTAAGGGTAGCAGGAAAACTGTTCCTAGCCTTGATTGCCTTGGGAACGGTTGTGAGCCTATTCGCTCAAATCAACGGCAGTGTAGGTACTCCAGCCGATCATCAGCGCTTGCGTAATGAATTATTCAAACCAACACTGCCCGCCCGCAAGTCCCTTGTTTGAGAGCCGAATCACGACCGAAGAGGAGCTGCGCAGCATCGTCGGCCACCCCAGCGAGCTGGTCCAGCGGAAAGTCATTTCTCGCCTCGACCCGCATTGCCGCGCCTTCATTGCGCAATCCCCCTTGCTTTTCCTCAGCACCGCCAACGAGCACGGCCGCTGCGACGTGTCCCCGCGGGGCGATGCCCCGGGGTTTGTGGAAGTCAGCAGCGAGACGCAGCTGATCATTCCGGAGAGGCCCGGCAACAAACGGTGCGATTCACTGCGCAACTTGCTATCCAACCCGGGCGTCGGCATCGTCTTCCTGATACCGGGCCTGCCAGAGAGTTTGCGGGTCAACGGCCGCGCTTTCCTAACCCGGGACAAGCACGTGCTGGGCAGACACCAGGTGGCGGGCCGGGTGCCGTCTGTGGCCATCGTGGTGGAAGTAACGGAAGCTTACGTGCACTGCGCCAAAGCCTTTATCCGATCCAAGGCCTGGCAGCCGGAAACCTGGTCGCGCAGCGAAGAACTGCCCGAAGTGCCCACCATGCTGGCCAGCCACATCAACCAGGACCGCTTTTCAGCCGAAGAAATTGCCCGCGCCTTGCAGACAAGCTACTCGCAGCGGTTGTATTGACGGGTCCTTAACCAGCTCCGGCGAAAACCCTGGATAGAAGCGCCCCCTTTGCCTGCAGAAGCTTGGTGGCTGCACGTGTCGGGCAACTGGGCGCGCCCCGCGCGGGCCCAACCCCACTACTCCCGCACCAGCTTGAGCGTGCGGGAGTAGTGGCCCTGGGTAACTTCCAGCACGTACAGGCCCGGTGGCAGTCGGGCGGCCTGCGGCAGCGCTGCGGTAGTGGTGCCCACCAGCAGCGTCAGCGGCTGCACAAACAACCGCCGCCCTACGGCATCCAGCACGCTTACCGTGGCGGGACCGGCCTCATCGGTGCGAATGCGCACGTCCAAGTGGGTGGCAAAGGGCTGCGGGTAGGCTTGTACCTGAAAGCCGCCCCCGGCCGGCACTGGCACGGTGCGCACGGGCGAAAGGGTCGTGGTGCCGTCCCGGTCAACTTGCCGCAGGCGGTAGTACACCACGGAGGCCGCGTAGCGAGTCAGGGCTGGGTCGGTAAGGCTGTAGTCATGGCGCGTCGGGCTGGTGCCCCGGCCGGCGACCGTGCCAATGCGGCTAAACGAGCGCCCATCCGCACTGCTTTCAACGTCGAATCGGTCGTTGTTCCGTTCCGATGCCGTAGCCCAGTGCAGCCAGGCAATATCGCCCTGGCGGTGGGCCGTGAAGCTGAGCAGCTCCACCGGCAAGGGATTGGCCACGTTGCTTACTGTCAGGCGCGACAACGTTTCAGTCGTAACGGTCAGGCTTCGGCCGGCCGCGTCGGCGGGGCTGCCCACGGCCTGCCAGCCGCTGCCGCTGTCGGCCAGGCGCCACGCCTGCCCGGTTCCAAACGCCAGCCCGTTGTCGTCGTCGGGCAGCCAGGTCAAGGTCAGGGAAAGCGAGGCGGTCGGCTGCTGCTCGGGTACCACGGTCCAGATCCGATCGATTCCGTGCTGGCTGGGCTGAGCCGGGTTTTGACCGAACGTAACGCCCGCGAGTTGCAGGCCGGCGCTGCGGGTGACGCGCACCGTGCCCAGGCTGTTGCCGCCGGGGTTCAGTGCGAAGCCATTGCCGAAATCAACCGGCGTGGCGCCGCTTACGGCGCTGCGCTCCACGCGCAGGTTGCCTTGCACGTAGCGGCCGCTGCCCTCGCCGCTGAGCGTAGCGCCGGCGGGCAGGGTCAGGGTGGCGTTGGGAGCAGTGCGCAGCAGGCCGCGCGTGAGCGACAAGTGCTGGGTCACGGTCAGGTCGGCGGGGAGCAGCACGCGGTTTTGGCCGCTGGCCCCGGTGTTATTCACCTCCAGCTGGGCAAAGGCCGCGCCGCCGCTCGTCAGCGTCTGGTCGCGGCTGCCCGCGAATACGATCTTGCCGCTGGCAGCCCCGAGGGTGCCCGCGTTGGTAAAGTCCCCGCCCACTTGCACCGTGCCGCCGAGGCTAAGCGTGGCCCCGGCCTGGTTGCTGAGCGTTCCGCTGACCGAAAGTAGGGCGTCGGCCCCGATGGTCAGCTGCGTGCCGGTATTAGTCAGGTTCTGGGCTGCGGCGGTGGCCGCCCCGGCCAGGGCCAGGGCGGCCGCAAGAAGCGTTTTAGCAGAAGGGCCGCGCATTACTTTACCGACGCTTTGGTGCCCAGCAGGTTTTCCAAAGCCTGCAGGCGCTGCGCCAGTTCGGCTTGTTGCGAGCTGGCTTCGGCTTTGAGCTGCTGCAGCTCCGTGCGGGTAGCGGCAGCATCGGCCTTCAGCGCCGCGTTCTGGCGTTGCAGCTCGGCTAGCTGGCGGGCCAGCTCTTGGGTGGCCGAGATATTGAGCATGGCCAGGGCCTCGTAGTCGACGGTGCGTACGTCGGCGTGCTCGAGGCCGAAGACGAACACCTGCTGGCCGGCCAGTTGCCGCGCCCCGCGCACCACAAGCGTCGTGCTGGTTATGGCTTTCACCGTGCCCAGCACTTCGCCGCCGGCGGCAATGAGCTTGACGCGCTGGCCGGCTTTGGCGCCGGCCGGCAGGGCCGACAGCGTCAGGCGCAGCAGCGAGTCGCTTTGCAGCTCAGCAGCCTTGGCCACGGCGTACACGTCGGGCAGAAAGCCGCTGTGCTGGCTCACAGCCTGCGGAAACACCTGCTCAACTTCCTGGGCAATAACCTTTTTGAACTTTCGCTCCCCGTACTCCACCCGGTCGCGCATCTGGTAGTCGGTGATGCGGATCTGGTTCAGCAGGGCCAGGTCAGCGACTTTATTGGAGAGGCCGATGACGGTTTTCAGGCGGCGGTCGGAAGTGGCGTTGAACTCCCCGCCCACGATGCGCCCGTTGGCGCGGATGCTGATGTCGCCGGGCGTGTCCGTGTAGTTGTGGCCCACGCCGCCGTAGTTCAGGTAGGAGTAGGTGTAGCGGCCCAGCCCGCCGCTGCGGCCCTGCACGTCGAGTTTCACGGCCGGGTTGGTGGTGCCGATGCCCACGTTGCCGTTGCTGAAGGTCAGCCAGTTGGCGCCGCTGGTGTTGCCGCTGAAGGCGCCGCCTTCCCCGATCTTAAACTTGTAGCTATCATCCGCGTCCAGGCCCATGTGGGCCCAGAAGTTGCCCGGCGAGTGCAGCACGATGAAGGGGTTGCTCTGCCGGATTTCCAGCGGGGCGTTGGGCAGGGCCGCGTTATTGAAGCCCGCCCCGATGCCCAAACGACCGTTCTTGAGCATCATCTGCTGGGTGCCGCCGCTGCCCGCGTCAAATTGGTTTTCGTTGTGGCTGCCGCCGGTGTACCAGGCAAAGGCGTCGCCGGTGCGGAAGTACTGCGTGCTGTTCTGCACCCCGATGCCGTAGCCGGTGCCCCACAAGTTCAGCATCTGCCGGGTGCTGCTGCCGAAGCCCAGCGTGCCGCTCACGCTGGCGTTGCCGCTCACGCTGGCGTTGCCGCCCACGCTGGCGTTGCCGCTGATGCTGGCGTTGCCGGCTACGTCGAGCTTGGTGGTCGGGTTGGCCGTGCCGATGCCCACGTTGCCGCCCCCGTCGGCCAGCACGGTGGTGCCCCGGATGTAGTTCTTGTTGTCGCCGCTGAAGTTGAAGTGAGTCGTGCTGCCGCCGCCGCCGGGCAGGCGCACCTCGCCGCTGCCAACCTCCAGCTTGGCCTGCGGATTGCTTGTGCCGATGCCCACGTTGCCGCCGCTGCCCACGCTCAGGCCTTGGCTGCCGCCGTTGCCGACGAGCTGATTGGCCCCCAGGTTCAGGTTCCGGGTGGCCGTGTGGTTGCCCAGGTTGTCGCCGGGCACGTTCACGAAGTTGCTGCCGTCGAGGGCCGGAGCGGGCAGGGTGCCGACCGGGGTCAGGCGCACGTAGCCGTTGCCAGCCTGCACGCCCTGGGCGTGGCTGACGCCCGTAACCAGCGAGGGGTGGGTGTACGACGAGCCGCCGCCCCCGCCCGCAATGGGCTCCCCGCCGCCCCCGCCGTAGTAGCCGCCGCCACCGCCGCCGCCGTTGGTGCCGCCCCGGCCGCCTTCGCCCAGGCTGCCCACCGCAGCGCCGCCCTGGCCGCCGGAGCCGCCGGCCGTCTGGCTGCCGCCGCCGCCGCCCCGCCACGTCGTGCCGGAGGAGATGTAGTTCTGGCCCGGGTTGCCCGTCAGGCCCCCGCCGTGCCCGCCGTTGATGGGGGGTGTAGCCGACGAGGAAGTCATGCCGCCGCCGCCGCCGGCTACCACCACACGGCTGGCCAGGTCGGCGCCGCCCACGCGCAGGTCACTGGCGCCGCCCCCGTTGCCGGCGGGCGGGTTGCTGCCGGAGGCGCCGCCCCCGTTGTAGCCGTTGACGCCGCCCACGTACACCGTCACCACCTGCCCCGGCGTGACCCGGAGCACGCCCTGAACGCGGCCGCCGTAGCCGCCGTAAGCACCCGGGTAATTCGACGGGGGCGCCCCGGCGGCGCCTACTACTTCAAAGTTCAGCGCCGTCACGCCCAACGGGACGCTGTAGGTTTGCGGGCTGCCCGTGAAGGCGAAGTTTACCGGGCCCAGCGGCGCCGGCCCGCCAGCCGGTGGAGTGGTGTCGGGCAGGTACTCCACCCACTGGGCGCCGTTCCACAGGTTGAGCGTGCCGGTGTCGGTGTTGAACACCAGCATACCCCTTTCGGTGGGGGTGGGCTGCAGCGCGTCGCGCTGGGCGCGGCTCAGGCGCGGGGGCAGAAAGCCCTGCGTGGTGCTGCTCACGTCCAGCGCTGACTTGGCGTTGGGCGCGGTGGTGCCGATGCCCACGGTGCCGCCGCTGCTGATGCTCAGGCCGTTGGTGCCGCCGTTGCCCACCAGCTTGTGGGTTGCCAGGTTCAGGTTCTGGGTGGCCGTGTGGTTGCCCAGGTTGTCGGCGCCCACGGGCAGCGCGACGGTATTGCCGCCCGAGATGCCCAGCGTCTGCCCGTTGAGGGTCAGCGTCTGCGGCGCGGGCGTGGTGGCGGCAGTGGTTTGTACGGTGTTGTCGGGGAAGCGGAAGCCGCCCTGGCTGGAGTAGATCTGCCCGGCCACCTGCAGCTTCTGCGTGGGGGTGGTGGTGCCCACGCCCACGTTGCCCGCGCCCCGGGGCAGCAGGTTCAGGTTCTGGTCGGGGTTGGTGCCGGTGGCGTAGAGCGAGTTGTAGCCGAAGCCGATACCCTGGGAGCCATTGGAGTGGCGAAATTCCACCCCGGTGTCGCTCTCGCCGAAGTCGCCGGTGACGTACAGGGACCGGCCGGTGGCGTGCGTGCCCGAGCGGTTACCGTGCTGCACGTCCAGGCGGTTCTGCGGGTTGCCCACGCCCAGGCTCACGTTGCCGCTGCTGCCGATGCTCAGGCCCGCGGTGCTACCGTTGCCCACGAGCTGAAAAGAGCCCAGACTCAGGTTCTGCGTGGCCACGTGACTTCCGAGATTGTCGCCGGCGGGGCTGGGATTGAGGTAGGTCCAGGCCGTACCGGTATAGTACCAGAAACCCAACTGCACGCCGGTGGTCTGGTACACCAGCAAACCCGTAGCCGGGCTCTGAATGGCCGCCCGCTCACTCGCCGTCATGCGCGGGGCCAGCAAGCCCTTGGTGGTCGAGCTCAGATCCAGCAGGGCCGAAGCGGCCGGCGTAGTCGTGCCGATGCCGACGCCGCCCGTAGTCTGGGCGTGGGTGGCCTGGACTAGGCCAACGAGGGCTGTCAGCGCTAGACCAGCGCGGCGTAAAAATGTTTTCATGCAGTAGGGAGGATAGATGCGCGGAAATTTGGCGGGGCAAAAGTCCGAACTGCGCCCCGGGGACGCAAGCCGCGGCCATACCTCATTTGAGGATATAGCCGGAGTTGCATACCAACGCCCCGGCCCGGTCCTTTGCAGCATGAACCCCATCCGATTGGCCATCGTGGAGGACGACCCGGAGCTGCGCGAGCTGCTGCACGGCTACCTCTGCGCGCAGCCCGAGTTTGATTGCGTTATCCTGGCCGACTCGGCGGAAGCTTTCCTGCGCGAGCTCACCGACGTGCGCCAGCCGCCCGAAGTCATCCTGCTCGACATCCACCTGCCCGGCATGAGCGGCATTGAAGCGCTGCCCCTGATCAAGCAGCGCCTGCCCGGCGCCGACGTAGTCATGCAAACCGTGTTCGACAACGCCGACCGCATCTACCAGGCTCTGTGCGCCGGGGCCAGCGGCTACGTGCTCAAGCACACGCCCCTGCCCGAGCTGAAGGCCGCCGTGCAGGACGTGCACCGCGGCGGGGCCCCCATGAGCCGCTCGGTGGCCCGCAAGGTGCTGGCCCACTTCAAGCCCGCCCCCTCGGTGCAGGCCGACGTGCTCACCGAGCGGGAACGGGAGGTGGTACAGGCCGTGGTCGACGGACTAAGCGATAAGCAGGTAGCCGCTCGCCTGAACCTATCGGTGGAGACAGTGCGCACCTACACCAAACGCATCTACAAGAAGCTGCAAGTCAGCGGCCGCTCGGAGCTGATGAGCCGCTCGGCCCGGGGCAAGCTGTAAGCCTTCCTTTCGCATTCCCACCTTCTTCTCTGCTTATGACCAAATTCTACGCTTCCATCACCCGCTTGCTCGGTGCGGCTTTCCTGCTGACCGCGGCAGCCCCAGCGGCGCAGGCGCAACTGCCCTACGCGGCCACCAACGTGGTGAATACCGCCGGCACCTACACTGATTTGGGCACCGCGGGCACCGTGATCAGCACCGGCGGCAACTTCGACGACGCCAACTCGGCCCCGCAGAACATCGGCTTTACGTTCACCTTCAACGGCCAGGCCTATACGCAGTTCGTGCTCAACACCAACGGCTTTCTTAAGCTGGGGGCCGCAGCGCCGGCGGCGCCGTTTTTCGCCACCCAGTTTCAGGCGGCCAGTGGGGGAGCGGGCCTGATCTACTCCGCCGAAACCAACCTGCTGATTCCCTTCAACACCGACCTGATAGCCGGCACGGCCGGGGCCGAGTACCGCGTGGCCACCACGGGCATAGCGCCCAGCCGGGTGTGTACCGTGCAATGGAAAAACGTGAGCGACAAACCCGAGGGCAGCCTGGGCACGCAGTACGATAACTTCTCGTTTCAGGTAAAGCTCTACGAAGCCAGCAACCAAGTGGAGTTCGTGTACGGCCCCGCGGCCGCGGGCTCCGGCCCCGACGCGCTGCGCTACGTGTACGTGGCCTTGAAGGGCAACTCGCCGGCGGCGAACGAGGTAGTGAGCGGCGGCAAAAACTCCGCCGAGGCCTGGAGCATCGCCGGTTTCCGGCAGGGGCACGACACCCACAACGTGCGCAGCAGCGTCCGTCCCGATGCCGGACGGACGTATCGCTTTTTTTCGTCGGTGCCGAATGACGCCAGCGTGTACCTTTTCAGCTACGATCAAGTGGCCGTGCCCGCCGGTTCGCCCACTGCGCTGCGGGCTTTGGTAACCAACGTGGGCACAACCGCGCTGCCCGCGGGCACGGCCACGCTAACGGTAAGCGGAGCCAACAGTGGACAGGCTACGCAGACCGTGCCTGCCCTGGCTTCCGGGGCCGTAGCCGAAGTCAGTTTCCCCGGCATTACCTTGCCGAACCAGGGCGCAAACACCGTCAGCGTGACGCTGGCGCCCGACGGCAACAACGCCAACAATACCAGCAGCTTGCCGCTGCTTACCACGGCCACTACGTTTTCTTACATCACGCCCGGCTTGGCTAACACGGCGGGGTCCAACAGCATGGGGCCGGGGGGCGGCCTGGCGGCGCGCTTTGCCCTGAGCACCCCGCAGACCATAACGGCGGTGCGCGCTTTTATCAGCGCGAATCCCAACCCCAGCCTTTCGGCCTTGGGCGAAACCTTCTACGGGGTGGTAGTGAACCGCAGCACCGGCGCCGTGCTGGGCCGCTCGGCTGATTACGTGGTTACCGCCGCCGACCTCGATGCCGTGCACTCCTTTGCGCTGCCGGCCCCGGTTGCCGTGCCGGCGGGTGACTTTCTGGTGGGCATGGTTAAAGTGGGCGGCAAGCCGCAGGTTTTCGCGCTGGGCACGCAGAACGAGCCCATTGTGCGCAGCAACAGCTTTTTTGCCATCACCGCCGGCAGCGCCCCCATCGATATGAGAAACGGCACGAACGGTAAATTCATGATTGAAGCCGTGCTGGGCGCAGTCGCTACGGCGGCCACGACGGCGGCTCCGGAGCAGTCCGTATCTGTATTCCCCAACCCTTCCGGCGACGGCCGCTTTCAGCTGGAAGTCGCACGTGGGGCCGCGGGCTGCGAGGTAGCTGTTACCACGCTGCTGGGCCAGTGCGTGTACGCGGGAAGGATGGATGGCCAACGGGCGCAACTGGATTTGTCCGGGCTGACAGCCGGCGTTTACCTGCTGCAGGTGCGGCAAGGCGCCAACCTGACGCAACAGCGCCTGATCATCACGAAGTAGCAGCCTAGCTGCCGCTCACCCGAGCTAGATAGGCAACCATCCGATAAACCCCGGCCTCCCTCTTCGAATGAGAAGGGAGGCCGGGGTTTTAGCAGGGCTTCGCAGCCGGGCTTAGCCAGGCAGGTGGTCTAGAACGGTACGGTAAGCATTACCTGGAAGCCCTGGCCCTCGTCGGGCCCAGCCGAGAGCGTGCCTTGCAGGGCCTGGGCGCGCTGCTGCATACTGCGCAGGCCCAGGCCGCTGCGGCGGCTGGGCCCGGGCTGTGCTTCGCCGTTGTCGCGCACGGTAAGCTGCAGGGTATTCCCGTGGCGGGCCAGCGCCACCCACAGGTCGGTAGCGCCGCGGGCGTGTCGGACGGCGTTGGTTACGGCCTCCTTAAAAATCAGGTACAGGTTCTGACGCAGCTCGGAGGGCAGCGGCTGCTCATCTTCCGCCAGGCCGGTAACCTGCAGCTGGGTGGACAGTCCAACCGGGGCCGCCGACTGGTCGAGGTGTTCCCGCATGCGGTCGAGCAGGGCCCCCACGGTGTCGGCCTGCGCATCAATGCCCCACACAATATCGCGCATGGTGCTGGCGGCGGAGCGGGCATTGGTCTGCAGGCGGCTCAGGGCGGGATTTTCCGCCGGCTGGTTTTTGCTGAGCAAGTCGGCCTGCACGCTCACCCGCGCCAGCAGCGTGCCCACTTCGTCGTGCAGATCAGCGGCAATGCGGCTGCGCAGCCTCTCCTCGCGCAGGGCCCGCTCCAGCCGCCGCCGCTGGCGCCCGTACCACAGCACCCCCGCCGCCGCCAGCGTAGCCGCCACCGCCAGCAGCAGCAACGCCTGCAAGCGGGTGCGTTGCCGCACGGCCTGCAACTCCTGCACCTTGGCTTGCTGGGTGAGGGCGCGGATGCGCAACTCCTTCTGCTCGGTGTCGAAGCGCACGCGCAGGGCGGCTATTTCTTCGATTTTGGCCGTGTTCACCAAGCTGTCGTGCAGGGCAATGTAGCGCTGCTGCCAGGCGTAGGCCTGTTGGAAGTCACCTGATTCCTTGCTTAAGCCGGCCAGGTCGAGGTAGCACTCGGCCATCACGTCCTTGTTGTCGCTCTGCCGGGCGTAAGCCAGGCCCTGGCGGCTGTAGGCGGTGGCCGCACCCCAGTTTTTCAGGCCCCGTTCAATGCCGCCCAGCAGGGCGTAGTTCACGCCCAGGTAGTAAATGTTGCCGGCCGCCGCGGCCAGTTGGTTGGACTGCTGCGCGTACTGCCGGGCCTGCTTCCACTGGTGTTGATCGTAGGCCAGCTGAGCCAGGTTGGTCAGGCAACTGGTTTTACCCAGGTCGTTGCCCAGGGAATCGTAGAGGGCCAGCGCGTGCTGCAGCTGCCGGCGGGCCGGGGCCACCTGCTCGCGCAGCCGCAGCACGTTGCCCAGGTTGCCCGCAAACAGGGCCTCATCGGCCACCGAGCGGCGCTCGTGCGCCAGGGCCAGGGCTTTTTCCAGGTAGTGCTGGGCGTCGGCGTATTCTTTCTGCAGCAGGTGCAGGCTGGCTAGACCGTTGTAGGCAAAGCCGATGATCTGCGGGTTGGCGGGGGGCTGTTGGGCCAGTTTCAAGGCCTCCAGGAAGTACTGCGTGCCAGCCAGGAAATTGGCCTCGTACATGGCACAGTTGCCCAAATCCGTCAGGCACTTGAGCTGCCCGCGGCGGTAGCCTAGCTGCCGCGCCAGCGCCAGGCCGCGCTGCCCGTAGGCAATGGCCTGCTTCAGATCGGAGTTGCTTAACTGCCAGCAGAGTTCGTCCAGTGCCAGCACCCGGTTAGTATCAGCTGGCCCGGTGGTTAATTGCGCCCGCAGGCTGTCGAGGCTTTTATCCGCTGAGCCGGCCGTCACCGGCTGCGCCAGGCCGACGGTTAGCACTACGGCCGCGGCAAACCCGTAAGCCCGGACATGCTTCGCAATTGAACTTATCGGTGTTCTCATCACCGGGCAAAGATCAGGCAAAAGAGGCGAAGCAGCCACTTGGTATGCCTGAGCAGGGCAGTTGCTTTAACACCACACTACCGGCACCCCAGGTAAGCTCCTCTTGGGGAGCGTGGAGGGCACTGCAATAGGAATTTACGTTACGCCTTAACCTACTGCACCCCCGGCGGCGGTGCCCCATTGCCCCTACGCCTTGGTGCCGATCCAGCCGGCAGCGGCCTCGGGGGAGGCGAACATCCGGAAGGTGATGCCCGGCAGATGGGCTTCCTGCTCCACCTGAGCAGCCGGCATCAGCGCCAGCTGCTCGGGCGGGTACACGCCGGCGCCCACGATGGAGGTGCCGCCCTCGGTCTGACGGGTAAGCCAATAGTCCAGGATCCAATCGCGCTCTTCAGCCAGGAAAGGCGTCATCACGCGGTGGTCCGACAGCAATTTATGCCAGCCACGCAGGTGCAGCAGTTGCCCGGTGTGCTGCAAAAACGCTTGGAGGTGAAACAAGTCCCGGGGACCGGGATGGTACTGAATCACGGCGTAACCGTCGGGGTGTTCCAGCACCCGGCCCGCGGGGTTCTCGAAATAGATGCGTAAGGCGGAAAAAGACATGCGGGAGTAAGTAACCGGCACAAAAATAGGCTCGCCTTTTGGGATGGGCCAGCCGATGCCCCCTTTTACGGTTCTGGCACATGCTGCGCTGCTTGCGGATTCTGAAATATTGCCAGCTCGAGGTGGCCGCTGTTGCGGCGCTGCCGATTACCTCTGCCTAAGGGACCAGCTAGTCCGGCGAGGCCAGACGGACAGAGCTTTAACTGCGCCTCTATCTGCCTTATTGCTTCATCACATAAACAGCAGTACCCCAATCGTCTGGCTAGGTGAGTAAAGAGAGCTGACTGCTGCATTTAATATTATTACAAATAATAAATATATTATTTGGTAAATGTTTAAAATTTCAAGTTGTTTATTGCAGTCTTTATAATTTATCATACATTGAGCATACTTACCCATCACTTTTACTCGCTCTTAAACCACCTTTTATGAAAACAAAGTACCATGTCCTAAGCAAGACTTTGCTTGGTATTACTGCTGCGGCAACCCTAACAATGGTATCCTGCGATACCGACGTAGACGCTCCCCGCAATGAGGTAGAAGCTCTGGAACAGTCAGCAGATGCCGCGGGGATACCGGGCAAAGATTACGTCGCCAACGAGGTGCTCGTAAAGTTCAAACCCGGCGTTTCTGCTGAAGCCCGCGCCGCGGCCCTGGCCCGGATCAACGGCCGCGTAGCCGAGCGCATCGTCACCAGGGCCATGGAGCGCGCCGGTGACCGGGAAGGCCTGCACCTGGTGAATACCCCACTGGCCGCTTTGGATGCCCTTGCCCGGGTTAAAGGCAATGAAGTTGAATTTGCCGAGCCCAACTGGATTTACCAGCACACCGCCGCCAGCACCGATCCATACTTCACCAACGGCTCCTTGTGGGGTTTGTACGGCGACGCCTCCGCGCCTGCCAACCAGTACGGTAGCCAGGCAGCCGAAGCCTGGGCAAATGGTAATACCGGCTCGGCCTCGGTGGTGCTCGGCATCATTGACGAAGGAGTACAGTTTGACCACCCCGATTTGGCGGGTCAGGTATGGACCAACCCGTTTGACCCGGTTGACGGCGTAGACAACGATGGCAACGGCTACATCGACGATGTCCACGGCTGGGACTTTGACGGCAACGACAACGGCGTTTACGACGGGGGCACGCGCGGGGCCTACGACGACCACGGCACGCACGTAGCCGGCACCATCGGAGCCAAAAACGATGGCAAAGGGGTAGTAGGGGTAGCGTGGAACGTGCGCATGATTTCGTGCAAGTTCCTAGGCCGCCGCGGCGGCACTACGGCCAACGCTGTAAAGGCCGTAGACTACCTGAACGACCTGAAAACGCGCCACGGTATTAACCTGGTGGCCAGCAACAACTCCTGGGGCGGCGGCGGCTTCTCCCAGGCGCTGTACGACGCGGTAAACCGGGCCAACACCCAGAACATTCTCTTCGTGGCCGCCGCCGGCAACGGCGGGAGCGACGGGGTAGGCGACAACAACGACGTAACTCCGAGCTTCCCCTCGAACATGGACCTGCCCAACGTCATTGCGGTGGCAGCCATCACCAACACCGGCGCCAAGTCGTCGTTCTCTAATTACGGAGCAACCACCGTCGACATCGGCGCCCCCGGTTCAGCTATCAATTCGACCACGGCTTTCAACACGTATTCGTCTTACAACGGTACCTCGATGGCCACACCGCACGTGACCGGCGGCGTGGCACTCTACGCCGCCACGCACCCCGGCGCCACGGCCGCCGCGATTAAAAACGCCATCCTCAGCAGCGCAGTACCAACGCCTTCCCTGGCGGGTCGGTGCGTTACCGGTGGCCGCCTCAACGTAAGCGGCTTCTAATTTTCGCTTGCCGCCAGTTCTTGGCTTAGGCTTTTGGGTCCGAATTGAATCTTGCTTTGCGCGAGGTTTGATTCGGACCTTGGCTTTATCCCTTCTTGGATCAACTTGCCCCGGCCAGACGAGAAGCGTACAAGCAGCCCATGGTATTTGTGGTAAGAACCATGGGCAACCGCCTGCAAGCGGTCCTGGGTAGGACCTGGGACTGGCCCGATCATGGTAGCGACTAACCGGCATCTGGGCCTTGCGGGCTGCTAGCCGGCCTTTTGAGTGCTTGACCGGTTGCACCCATTGACGGGCCAGCAGTTTGTGGCCAGCGCGAGGGAAAATCAGATTGTGAGTAGTCGTAATCAACTTGTCGTCGGGCGCCTACCCACTGGGCCACTCTAACGAGGGTTGGCGACATTATCCGCTTGCTGCAGCGGGAGAACGATTAGCCCGAACCGACAGCTGCTCGCGAAAGGCTATCAGTTGGCTGGTTGCAGCACCACCAACGTAGCGGGTATGGCGAACAGCGCAGCCATAATTCGTGTAGGGGCAAGCCTGGACGCACAGGTAATCATTTACATGCGGCTGACCGGGGTAAAAGGCGAAGCGCAAATACGCCCGAACTTTTGACATGGGCTGCTGACTTTTCAACGGTCGGTTGGGGCACCGTTGCCCGTAGGTTATACCTTGTCGGCGGGCCTTGCCTACTGCATTTGCCGAAGGCCAAGCCAGACTTGATCGTTGCGGCCAACAATTGTTGGTGCCACGAATAGGGCGTATATTCGTGTCAAACTATGACACGAATATACGCCCTATTCGTGGCCGCTCGTAACCATGTATATCCACGAACGCAAAGATTGGCCATGGTTTACTTGGCAGGCGAATCGCATTGAGACTTTACTGGGTGAGGTGAACCGTCAGCAGGGGCGGTTGCTGGGTCGGATGGAGTCGCTGGGCTTTGCCCTGCAGGAAGAGGCCGTGCTGGCTACCATCACGCAGGATGTGGTAAAGTCTTCGCAAATCGAGGGTGAGCGGCTGGATGTAGCGCAGGTGCGCTCATCAATCGCGCGGCACTTAGGGCTAGAGGTAGCTGGGTTGATTCCGTCATCCCGGCAAGTGGACGGCGTAGTGGCCATGCTGCTGGACGCCACGCAGCGCTACCAGCAGGCCCTGACGGCCGAGCGGCTGCTAGGCTGGCACGCCTTGCTGTTTCCGACCGGCTACTCGGGGATGTACCGGATCCGGGTAGGGCAATGGCGGCAAGACGAGTCGGGGCCCATGCAGGTGGTGTCCGGCGCCCCGGGCCGGGAGAAGGTGCACTTCGAGGCCCCGGCGGCCGCGCGTCTGCCGGCGGAGATGGACCGGTTTCTGGCTTGGTTTAACGAGCCGGTGGTTGTATCAGGCCTGGATCCGGTACTCAAGGCCGCCCTGGCCCACCTGTATTTTGTTACCCTGCACCCGCTGGAAGACGGCAACGGCCGCATTGCCCGGGCCGTTACCGATATGCAGCTAGCCCGGGTGGACCAGACGGCCAAGCGCTTTTACTCCATGTCGTTTCAAATCGAGCGCCACCGCCGCGCGTACTACGACATCCTGGAGCAAACCCAGAAAGGCGACCTGGACGTTACGGCCTGGCTTGCTTGGTTTCTTACCTGTTTGGGCAATGCCATTGCCGCCTCCAACGATCTGCTCTCCGCTATTTTGCGGAAGGCGGAATTCTGGCGCCTGCACGCGGCTACGCCGTTTAACGAGCGGCAGCGCCGGATGATCGATAAGCTTTGGGGGGACTTTGTCGGCAAGCTCAACTCGAGCAAGTGGGCCAAGATGAGCGCTTGCTCCAAGGAGACGGCCGTGCGGGACATCAACGACCTGTTGGCGAAAGGCGTGCTGCGCAAGGAAGAGGCTGGCGGCCGCAGCACCAGTTATCTACTGAACCCTGAATCGGGTGGCTGAGCAATCGCTCTGCAGTAAACTTAGTACCGATAATACTTACTTATCGGTACTAAGTTTAAAAGTCGTATTTTCGAGGTGAAAACTCATCGGTACTCCTTTATTATATAGCACATGGAAAAGTCAGCCCAGCTCGCCGTGGTCGTACCCACCCGGAATCACGCGTTGGTCGAGTTACCACCTTCGGTGGCCAAGTACGTCGAGGCCGGGCTACACGGCGCGGAGAATACCAAGCGCGGGTACGCTGCGGACTTGCGGAGCTTTCAGGATTTTTGTGAGCACCATAACCTAGTGCATTTGCCAGCTGATGTGACGACCGTAGCAGCGTATGTGTCGCAACTGGCGGATCGTGGATTGAAACTAGCTACCATACGCCGGCATGTGGCGGCCATCAGCAAGTTGCATCAACTCGCGGGGCAGCCTTCGCCTACGAACCATGAAGCGTTGAATGTGGTGCTGGACGGCATTGCGCGGGTGGTTGGCAAACGGCAGCGGCAAGCTCCTGCCTTTACAGTGGCGGAATTAAAGCAAGCTATTCGGGCAATGGATCTGACTACACCAACAGGTCTTCGGGATCGGGCAGTGCTACTGCTGGGCTTTGCCGGAGCGTTTCGCCGGTCTGAACTCGTGGCGCTCAACGTAGAAGACGTGGAGATGACGCGTCAAGCATTGGTGATTCATCTGCGGCGTAGTAAGACGAACCAGTACGGGCAAGAGGAAGACAAAGCATTATTTTATGCTCCTGGTGCAGATTATTGTCCAGTGAGGGCGGTACAAGAATGGATTGAATTTTTAGGACGGAGTACCGGGCCGCTGTTTACGCGCATGAGCCGTGGTAACAAGAATCGTCCCGCTCAACCCGGGAAGGCACGTTTGAGCGACCAGAGCGTGAATGATTTGGTGCAGCGCCACCTTGGCCCTGCTTACACTGCTCACTCGTTAAGAGCGTCATTTGTTACCGTTGCTGTGGAAGCTGGCCAATCAAACAAAGCAATCAAGAACCAAACGAAGCAAAAAACGGATGCAATGATTGAGCGCTATGCTAGACTAGATGATGTCAAACGCTTTAATGCGGCTCAATATTTAGGACTTTAAAAGTCCACCTACAGCAAGCCGCCTCGCATCTGCTATCCTGCATCGGCCGTCATCTCCCGTCCGACCACCCCAACGTCGAGCACCTGCGCCAACGCCTCACCGTCATTAACCTCAAGGAGAAGCGCGGCCTCTTCCCGCATGACCAAGATCAGCTGCTGCATAATGCAGCCCACGCCGCTCAGCCCCAAAGCTCATTAATGCGCGACAACGCGCCTAAGAGTGCCGCTTAGCCGTGCAATATCCCCTAACCCTGCCGTCTGAGTTATCCGTGCGTACTCACCTATGCCAAGCTGCTGCAGCTACTTGTTAAGTGCTGAGTCAAGTCCTGCCAAACCTGCCTCGAGAAGCATAGTAGCAAAGCGTTTTCCATCTATCAACTGAATGCCCGATTCTTGCGCTGCTAACTTACAGTCTTCTGCAAAGCCATCAGCTGTAGAAACAACCCAGCACACGCGAGAATAATCGCTGTCTGTTACCTCCTTGCTTTCCTTGTATGCTTTGATTTGTTCAGCTGCCCAAGAAGAAGTTTCCCTCGTGTGAAACTTTGCTTGGACATAGATGATAGTCTTAATAGGCTCGAAAGTGGCTACAACGTCTGCATCCCCTTCTTTGTCTGCTGCATTCTTCGCAGGTATCCATACATCCGAAGCTCCTACACGCTGGAAATACCATTTGATCAGCCTCTCCAACTTGTCAGGGTTTAAGCTCTGGTGCATAGCCGCAAGCACACTGGGTACACTCGCTTCAGTAATCTGGGCGTGAAGGTTGATAGGTCGGTTTTGGTTGCGAGCTGCAATAGCGTTTTCTACGCTTTGGCGCAGGTCTCCAATCCAAGCATTTGTTGACCTGATCTTCATTCTTGCAGTTAGAGCAGCATCAGCATACTGTTCTCTACTAATGCTCAAACAGACAGGTGTGACTTGCCATACAAAGCCCAGATCAATTGCTTCCGATTGTGGTGACTCATTAGTTGCGGCACGGTGTAGCAGGTTATCAGCACCTACTTCTATGATGTTATCGTGCCAGTCTTTTAAATCAGGAGCTTGTATTTGCCCAATCGGTAAAGCTTTGCTTCCAGTCAATTCGTAAACGGAGAAGTTCCCCCAACTAGGAACAACCACCCAGTCTCCTGTTTTCATTTCGTGGATAAACCGCCAAAGATTATGACGCGTTCTAGGCCTCGAGCCCCATTGTTCGTCACACATTTGCTCTAGAGCTTCCCATCCTATAAATAGTACATCATCTATAAAACTACTGGTGGAGAAATCAGAAAAGCCGATACTTAAGTAGTTGTGTTGCAGTAATGGGTAAGTGACGTCTGCGTGATGAGATATGCGGTGGAGCCAGATGTTGCTCATTGCGGATGATGATAAGAAAGGGGAACGTACAGTATGTAAAAGGCAATTTGCTTCAATACATATACTTACAACACTTCTACCCGGGCACTCACAATGTCTTCAAAACCCAACAAGAGGCCGTTCGCATCTATCCATCGGTCTAGTTCTCGTAAGTAAGTAAACACATGTAGTCGCGGAGTTGTCAATGCTTGACAAACTATGCACAGCCGGTAATTGGTAGTATCGGCTTTTAGGTGCTTATACTCATTCGGCGTAAGCTCTACTATCAACCTTGAACCAGAAAGGCCTTTTACTTCCAGCTTCAGCAGTTGCTTTTTCAACTTAGCCTCTAGGTCCCAACCCACATTGTCCTTTTCAACAGAGTCGACAGAATAGCCGAGTGCTACATAGTGCTTCTCAACTACCTCAATAGCCTTTCTCTCAACAGCTATACGCTTTAAAACGTCGGGCTGGCGCGCAGCCTTCGGCCGCTTGGTCAATACTGGAGGCAACCCTTTGTCTGTGTAATGCTGGATATAGTGTAGCACAGTTTTTACGAACGGCAGGTTATCATCAGCAAACCAAACATTGCTCTGCCCCATACCATCCTTGCCACGGGGCACTAACAATGTGCGTGCATCTGGCTCTAGGAGTCTTGCATTATTCTGGTCAGCTACCGCATGATACCCGACCTCACGTCCATGCCAACCCCACGATTTAGATCGAGTGAAGTCTAAAGGCTTGTATCCTCGATAAACGGTTGCTGACGTGTACCAGCCTACTACATAGGTTCCACCATTCATAGGATGCCGCGCTGTCCAGACCACTGTTACCTCTGAAATAGAAACGTCAGACGGGGAAGCGCCTATCCTTGATATGTTAATAGTATTACCTCGCACGGGCTGTACGTACCCGTACATTTTTCCACGATGCGGCATGAAATTGTACATTTCACCACCGCTTTCATTCTCTTCAACATACCGTCCTCCACCTTGGATTCTGTCATTATCTGAACCTGCATATCGGTTCATCCATCCTGTATTGAAGAATATAATTCCGCGCATGCTCTATCGTTTTGGCAAATATGCTTGTAATAATGTCCACTGCACTACAGAGTGCTGACGTGTCGACTCAACTCCTTTTTGAGCTGCCTGGCTGTGCTATCAAAGCTGTTGGCATGTTGGTTTTAGATGCAGCAGTAGGTAATATTATCACCTAATTTGCGTCAGACAACTAATCCTGAGTTTCAACAAAGCCTTCCACAGATGTATCTAGTCGATCGTATCCAGAAGAAGATGAGTGTTATCGAACCTGTGACGTTTGGCAGTAAAGCCTTATCCGAGCGGGCCGATTTGCAGGAGTGGTTAGTAGCTAACCCAACAGCACTTGGCGAACCACTCCTCATCATTCAAAAGGAGTTTGACGGCTTTGATGGTACCTATGAGCGTTTGGATCTACTTGCCCTTGACAAGCAATTCAACCTCGTTGTTATCGAGAACAAACTCGATGATTCCGGCCGTGATGTTACTTGGCAGGCCCTGAAATACGCTTCTTACTGTGCCGGCTTAAGTACTCAGGATATCGTACGCCTCTTCCAGTCATACCTCGACAAATACCACAAAGGGGATAAAGCGGAAGAAAAGCTCATTGAGTTTTTTGAAGGTGCTGCCTACGAAGGCCTGCTCAACCAAGCCGACAACGGTATTCGCATCTTCTTGGTAGCGGCACGTTTCCGCAAAGAGGTAACGTCTACTGTGCTGTGGTTGCTTAATTACAACGTGCGCATGCAATGTCACCAGGTAACCCTTTATCAGCTTGGTGACCAGCTGCTACTGAATGTAGAGCAGATCATTCCGCTGCGGGAAACGCAGGAATACACCATTCGCATGGCTGTAAAGGCGCAAGAGGAAGCGCAAACCAAAGCCGCCGAAGTGCACCGCCACGAGATTCGTCGCAAGTTCTGGCAGCAGCTCCTCCCGCTAATCAACCAGAGGACTGACCTTTTCTCAGGCGTAAACCCCACGCGCGACCATTGGCTGTCGGCCGGCTCCGGTGTACGCGCTGCTCCTTATTCCTTTGTCATTACCTACCGCTCAGCCTCGGTACTGCTCAACCTTTCCCGCCCTGAGCGCTGGGAGAATGTCTGGCTGTACGACCAGCTCTTTGCTCAACGCGACCAAATAGAACAAGCCTTCGGCGCCCCACTTACCTGGGATATCAAAGACGGACGAATTTCCGTCAAGATAGAATACCGCAAGGAAGACGTTAACTACTTCGACCAAACGCAGTGGCCCGCCATCATGGCTTTCCTCACCGACGCCATGGCTCGCCTAGAAGTAGCATTCAAGAAGCCCCTAGCAGCTGCTTACGCTGCCTTGGCTACAGCCAGTCCAGAGGCCGCCCTTGCTGATTTAGAGGAAACAACGCCAGTCCTGCCCGAGCTAGTCGAATAGCCCGCCATTTGCGCCGCGTAGTTAGTGGTTATGTGCTATTGCTGGGGGCATTTTCGCATCCGTCTGCGTGCCTGAAAGTTCGTCGCCATGACGACAAGTAACTATGCCCTGTTCTGTCAGGCTAGCTCATGCAGGAGAATAACTCCAATAGTGGCCTGGCCTGACAGAGCAGCTTGGAGCAGTAATTTGATACTCGGTTGTAGTGAAGCATTGTATAGCTTTACCCTCCAAACTTTGCCTTTTCAATTCAGGCCACACTTTGCAGTTATCCTTCTTTACTCCCCCAATGGCCCAACCTTCAGATAATCAGCAGTTCTTTCGCAAGCTCGACCGCGACTTGTGGAGTTCAGCCGATCAGCTCCGCTCCAACCTTGATGCTGCAGTCTACAAGCACATCGTTTTAGGCCTCATATTCTTAAAGTATGTATCCGACTCCTTCGAAGACCGCCGCACCGAACTGAGACAACAATTTCGAGACGAAAACCACGACTACTACCTAGGAGGCGATGAAGGACTTCTCGAGCAAGAGTTGGAGGTGCGCGACTACTACACCGAGAAAAACATCTTCTGGGTGCCGCCGCGAGCCCGTTGGGAATTCTTACGCGCTAATGCCAAGGTAGCTCCGGGTGAAGTTATTACGCTGCTCGATGCCACGCCTCTGATTGAGCCCAATAGCAAGTCACCCAAGTACCCCGACGGTGAACCTGAGAAGTTTAAGGGTCTCGACATCCTGCTCGACCGCGCTATGCAGGCCATAGAAGACGAGAACCCTGCCCTTAGGAACGTACTCACCAAAGACTTTGCCCGCCTGCAGCTTGATCCTGACAAGCTCGGTCGATTGCTCGATTTAGTTGCCGGCATCCCCTTTAACCACGGCGAGCTGAAGGCTAAGGACATCTTGGGCCATGTGTATGAATTCTTCCTCGGCGAGTTTGCCAGCGCCGAAGGCAAGAAGGGAGGACAGTACTACACACCTGAGTCTGTGGTTTCCCTCATTGTTGAGCTGCTCGAGCCTTACTCAGGTCGTGTGTACGACCCCTGCTGCGGTTCAGGCGGTTTCTTCGTGCAGAGTGAAAGATTCATTGAAGAACATGCCGACACCCAGACTTTCGACCACAAAGACCGCAAGAAGGCCGTAGAAGCCCGTAAGCGTCAGATTTCGGTGTACGGTCAAGAAAGCAACCCCACTACCTGGCGGCTTGCTAAGATGAATCTGGTTATTCGCAATATCGAAGCCGATATTCAGCTTGGTGATACACTGTTGCAAGACAAGTTTCCCGATCTAAAAGCCGATTTCGTGATGGCTAACCCGCCCTTCAACCTCAAGGATTGGGGCGGTGAAACCATTCGCGACGACCGCCGATGGGAATACGCAGTGCCGCCCTCCTCAAATGCCAACTTTGCTTGGATACAGCACATGCTGTATAAACTAGCACCCACCGGCCGTATGGGACTAGTGCTTTCCAATGGCTCTATGTCGTCGAACACCAACACGGAGGGCGACATCCGGCGCGCCATCGTGGAGGCCGACCAGGTGGAGTGCATGGTTGCTCTGCCCGGCCAGCTCTTCACCAACACCCAGATTCCGGCTTGTATTTGGGTGCTCAGCAAGAGTAAGGCCGCCCGCGACGGCCGCCGCGACCGCCGCGGCGAAACTCTATTCATCGACGCCCGTGAAATGGGCTATATGAAGGATAGAGTGTTGCGCGACTTCACAGATGCTGACACTAAGCAGATTGCTGATGCCTTCCACAACTGGCAGCGGGGCGTTGACTATGTGGACGTACCCGGGTTCTGCAAAAGCGCCACATTGGCCGATATTGCCGCTCACGAATATGTGCTGACGCCTGGCCGCTACGTAGAGTCTCAAGCTAAAGAACGCCAAGGTGATTCGTTTGAAGTGGTGATGCCTCAGCTAGTGACTCGCCTACGTGAGCAGTTCGCGGAGAGTGCGCGCTTGCAAGAAGAAGTAGCAAGTAAATTAAGCATCCTAGGCTATGAAATTTGAGCTTGTTCCGTTTACTGAATTGCTTTCAAAAATTATTGATAACAGAGGCAAGACTTGTCCAATAGCCGAAACAGGCATTCCGCTAATTGCGACAAACTGTGTACGCAATACGTCGCTTTATCCTTCTTATGAAAATGCACGTTACGTTTCGCAAGAAACATATGACACTTGGTTTAGAGGCCATCCAGAACCTGGTGATTTAATTTTTGTAACGAAAGGTTCACCAGGCCGCGTTTGTGTTGTACCTGATCCAATTGATTTTTGCATCGCGCAGGACATGGTAGCTGTTCGAGCTGACGAAAGCAAAGTGTACCCACACTACTTGCTTGCTGTGCTTCGCTCGGAGTACACAAAACGTGCAATTGAAAATATGCACGTTGGCACATTGATTCCTCACTTTAAAAAAGGAGACTTTAATAAACTTAAACTTCCCCTCCCAGATAGAGAAACACAGGTTACAATAGGAGGTACATATTTTACGCTTTCCGCCAAAATCGAACTAAACCGCCAACTGAACGCCACGCTAGAACAACTGGCGCGCACCCTCTTCCAATCATGGTTCGTTGATTTCGACCCTGTACGGGCCAAAGCTAGTGGCGAGCCAGAAGAAAGCATATGCCGCCGCCTCGGCCTCACGCCGGAACTGCTAGCGCTGTTCCCGGCGGCGTTGAAAGATTCAGTAATGGGTGAAATTCCAGTTGGGTGGAAAGTGAAACCGATTAGAGAATTGGCTATGATCAATAATCGGTCTTTATCTAAACAGGACTCTCTACCCTACATAGACTATGTTGAAATTGCAGAGACAAACCGTGGGAGTATTGGTTCAATCACCCGCTATGAACCAGGTCGAGAACCGAGCCGGGCCAAACGCAGGGTGAAAAACGGAGATACCGTCATTTCAACAGTTCGTCCTGACCGAGGGGCCTATTTTCTTTGTCTTGAACCTGCTCCTGAGCTTGTCGTCTCAACAGGATTTGCGGTAGTTTCACCAACAGCTGCCCCATGGAGTTTTATTTATTCTGCCCTGACTTCAGAGGATATGCTTCAATACTTAGGCCTTATTGCTGATGGGGCAGCCTATCCTACTGTTAATCCTAATGTAATTGGAAACAAAGAATTTGCCTGGCCAGATAACGAAGCTATTGTTGGTGCTTATCAAGAGTATGCTGGACCGCTTTATCTACAGAGTGAGAGTTATAGGAAAGAATCTCGCACCCTAGCTGCCCTTCGCGACGAACTGTTGCCCAAACTTTTAGCCGGCGACATTCGCCTCACTTAGCACCCCATGAAGCGGTTAAAACGCGAATTTGAGGAACAGGTGCGAGCGGACATG
This sequence comes from Hymenobacter sp. FMD4, assembly GCF_058932745.1. Classification (NCBI taxonomy): domain Bacteria; kingdom Pseudomonadati; phylum Bacteroidota; class Cytophagia; order Cytophagales; family Hymenobacteraceae; genus Hymenobacter; species Hymenobacter sp. FMD4. The sequence continues at coordinate 105,962 of NZ_JBZYWH010000010.1, read as the reverse complement.
TTAGATGGAAATGTGTTAATTGGCGAGGTGCTAATGAGTCCGTTAGCCATTCTGCAACTTGACACCGACGCTTACAATGCCGAATACGAGCGGTGGCTCAACGAAGAGTGGTATGATCCCCGCAGGGAGAAATTAGACAGCATTTTAGCTTTAGCTCCGCACAATTTAAAAAGGTATCAGGAGCTGTGCGAGGCATTGAGGCGCCGGCAGGTAGTGCCGTTTGTAGGAGCAGGAATGTCGCGAGCATCGGGGCTGCCAGGGTGGGGTAATTTACTTGGGGCACTTCTCAACGATTCTACTTGCAGCCGGACAGAATTTCGCAGATTAATTAGACAAGGGAAATTCGAGGCCGCTGCCGATTTGCTCCGCGCTGGAATGCCGGACCCGTTGTTCAACGAGCAGCTTAACCATCTGTGCCAGGTAGCACCGGCTGTTGTTGCTGGCCCCGTGCGCCTACTACCCGCGTTGTTTCCGCAATTGGTACTCACCACCAACTTCGACCGGGTGCTTGAGTACGTGTATGAGGAGGAAGGCCCACGCATGGACCCGATCTTGTACGGCGACCTGTTAGCTACCTACCGACAGGAGCGTGACCCCAACTTAACGACACTCATCAAGCTACACGGTGACTATGCTACCGAGCGCGGCCGTGTGTTCACTACCGCCGAGTACAACGCTGCCTACACTACAAGCAGCTTGCTGCTACGAGAGTTACAGCTCGCTTCAGCGTCTAACAGTTTACTCTTCTTGGGCGCCAGCTTGGGGCCCGACCGTACCGTGGAAATACTACAAAAAGCCGTTGCGAACGATCCACATCAGCCCAAGCACTATACTTTCGAGTGCACTCCGGCTACTGAGGCCAAGCGCCGCACGCGAGAGCATTTCCTAGTAGATCGTGGAATCTATCCTATCTGGTTTCAGGTCGAAAACAATGACTTTGATGAGAATTTGGAGGCGCTTTTAGTTGGGCTGCTGAAACACATAGGCAAAATTTAACGGGCAGCTTCGATGATAAACGAATCCACTCTCGAGCAATTGGCGGGTACCTGGTTTGCCGAAACTGGTTGGCAGGTAGCCCATGGCCCCGATGTAGCCCCTGACACCCCCGACGCCTTACGTACTACCTTCCACCAAACTAGCTTGGCTAGCCACTTGCTAGCTGCCCTTCGTCGCCTCAATCCCACCTTGCCAGAGAATGTTGTGTTGGAAGTGGCCGAGCGAGTTGTTCGCGCCCAACACCCCGACCAAGTAGAAAGCAACCGGCTCTTGCATAGCTGGCTCACTGATGGGGTACCCGTAGAAGTACTTAGCACTTCAGGAGAGCTACGCGGCGACCGGGCTTGGCTTGTAGACTTCGACGACGTTGCCCAAAACGAGTGGCTTGTAATTAGCCAATTTACGGTGCAGGCCAGCCGCCGCAACCGCCGCCCCGACCTAGTAGCTTTTCTGAATGGGTTACCGGTAGCAGTCATTGAGCTGAAAAACCCGCTCGACCGAGAGGCCGATGTGTGGGCCGCCTACGAGCAGCTGCAGACCTACCGCACCGAGCTACCCGAGCTGTTTCTGGCCAACGTGGCCTTAGTAGTGTCCGATGGCAAATTTGCACGCGTAGGCTCTCTTACTGCAGACCGGGAGCGGTTCATGCCTTGGCGCACCATCCTGAATGAACACGACCAACGGCCGCTGGAGTACGAGCTAGAAACCGTAGTACGTGGCTTCTTCAACCGAGAACTGTTCCTGGACTACCTACGCCACTTTGTGCTCTACGAGCCAGGTTCAGGCGATACGCTCATTAAAAAGATAGCGGCTTATCACCAGTTCCACGCCGTACGCACCGCTGTCGATGCCACCATACTGGCCACTCAGAAACCAACCGCTACCCTGCCCATGGTCCACGACGCGCCAGCCCCTTTTGCAGGCCGTCTACCTGGCATCGAAGAAATAGAGCCTGGCTCACGTAAGGGAGGCATCGTCTGGCATACCCAAGGTTCGGGAAAAAGCATTTCCATGGCTTGTTTCGCGGGTAAGCTGCGCCAACAACCCATCATGCGCAATCCAACGCTAGTAATAGTAACCGACCGGAATGACCTGGATGGGCAGCTGTTTCAGCAGTTTGTGCACGCCCAAAGTGTACTCAAGGAAAAGCCTGTGCAGGCTTACGACCGGGAGAACCTGCGTACCCTACTTGCTGACCGTCCTTCGGGGGGCGTTTTCTTCACCACCATCCAGAAGTTCAGCCCGCTACCCGGCGAAAACACCTTCCCCAAGCTCTCCGACCGTTCCAATGTTGTCGTCATCGTCGATGAAGCTCACCGCTCCCAGTATGGCCTCAGCAGCAAGCTCGATAAGAGGACCGGCAAGTACAAAACAGGTTTCGCCAAGCACCTACGTGATGCGCTACCGCTAGCCACCTTCGTGGGCTTTACCGGAACTCCTCTCGAAACCGATGACGTAGATACACGCCAAGTCTTTGGCCCCTACGTAAGCATCTACGATATCGAGGACGCCGTACGCGACGGAGCAACCGTACCTATCTACTACGAAAGCCGATTAGCCCAACTGCATTTGGTGGAAGGTGAAGAGGTAATAGCTGAGATAAACGAGGAGGTCGAAGAAGTACTTGAGGACGAAGAAGACACAGCCCGCCGCGAAGCTGAAAAAGCCTACTGGACCAAACTTGAGAAAGTAGTTGGCTCCCAGTCCCGCCTCGACCTAGTAGCTGCCGACATTGTGCAGCACTTTGAAGCACGCTCTGCAGCGGGCAACATCGCCGGTGGCGGCAAAGCCATGATAGTAGGGATGAGCCGCGAAATCTGCGCCCGCCTTTACGAAGCCATTGTTCGATTGCGTCCCGAGTGGCACGACGACGATGTAAAGAAAGGCGCCATTAAGGTAGTAATGACCGGTTCGGCCGCCGACAAGGACTACATCAAGAAGCACGTTCACCCCGCCGGCGTGCGCAAAACCTTCGAGAAGCGCTTCAAAAACGCTGCTGACCCACTGCGACTCGTCATCGTTCGTGACATGTGGCTTACCGGCTTCGATGTGCTCAGCCTGCACACCATGTACATCGACAAGCCCATGCAGGCTCACAACCTCATGCAGGCCATTGCACGCGTAAACCGCGTCTTCAAAAACAAGTCCGGAGGCCTTATCGTCGACTACATCGGCATTGCCACTGAACTGAAACGCGCCCTCAAAACTTATACAGCCAACGGCGGCAAAGTAGGCCAGGACGGTAAGGGCGCCCCTACCATTGACCTAAACAAAGCCCTGATTGAGTTGCAGGAAGCTGTACGCGACGTCCGGTACTTGTTGCGTGGAGTTGGCTACCTTAATACCTACCTAACCAATCCGTTGCCGCTGCTCCCCAGTGTAGGCAACCACGTATTAGGACTACCTGAGACCGAGCGCAAAGAGTTCTTTGATAAAGTATTAGCTGCTACCAAAGCCTTTGCCCTCTGCAGCACCTTACCCGGTGCACAGCAACTGCGCGACGAGCTGGCTTTCTATCAAGGCCTACGTGGATTCATCACCGAAAGCACCACGCCCGAAGAAAAGTTAGACCGCGACCAGAGCCGCTACATGCTCAAGCAGCTCCTCGATCGGGCAGTGCAGCCCGCAGGCGTAGAAAGCATCTTCGCCCTGGCCGGTATGGACTCCCCAGACCTAAGCATTCTGTCCGATAAGTTTCTGGCCGAAATGCGCGACCTCCCGCAGCGCCACCTAGCCGTTGAGCTGCTGCAAAAGCTCCTGCACGACCAGATTCATGCCCGCACCCGCACCAACATTGTGCAGGAGCGCCTGTTCACCGACCGCCTTGATACCACGCTGGCTAATTACCGCAACCGCTCCATTCAAAGCGCTGACATACTAAATGAGTTAGTCCAACTAGCTCAAGACTTACGGAATGCCGACAACCGGGGCGAATCACTAGGATTGAGTACCGCCGAGCTAGCTTTCTATGACGCCCTAGCGGACAATGGCAGTGCCACAGAAATATTGGGCGACGAAATGCTGCGCAAAATTGCCGCCGAGCTACTCGACAAAATTAGGCGTAACGCAGGCATCGACTGGCAAAAGCGGGAAAGCGTTCGAGCGCGTCTGCGCAATCTGGTACGTATCACGCTCCGGCGCTACCAATACCCGCCCGACAAGCAGGAAAACGCCATTACTCTCGTCCTTGAGCAAGCGGAGAGGCTGTCAGATGTTATAAGTGCCTCTGAAGTTGAGGTATAAGCATACGCGTCATATCCTGAATGAATGGCGGCTCTTTGAATTTGTTGGCAATGACTCAAGTAGGCTGACGCGTGGCGTTGTAGAGTCGTATGGCTTTTTTAACCACGCCTTAACGGCCTGGCGTGAGACGTCGAAAATGCAGGGGAACCCGCGCAGGCTCGTGAGTTCTTGGTAGACGCGCAGGGCTTTGCCTTTGCGCGCTTCCGAGTACGCGCTGCAGCCAAGCGCACTGCGACGCGGGCGCCAGCAGGTACATCAGTGGTACGCTGCTAATGGTTCGCCGCCACGCTGCTCTAATACATGGTTCCTGCGCCGCGGTAATAACAAGTTTGCATCTGCTGATATACGTGTGTAAGCGGAGTTGAGCCACTAGTCAAAATAGACCTTACTATAGAACAATAGATTGGCGCTACCTAACTATGAAGGCAGCGGAGGACGCTTATATTTGGTTCGAAAACACCAGGAATCCTGCTTTGCTCAGCCTTTCATTATAAAGCATAAAAGAATAAAAGACATATGAAGTTCTACAAAGTTACTTATCCCAGCAAATTTCCTTTGCAAGATGTAGAATATCCATGTTGCATCTTGATGACTAACTCTTGGAATGATTATGGATTTAGAACTCTGTTCAATATCTCAATTTATAGTGCTAGTAAGATTAGACTTATGCGTGATGAAGTAAAAATATTACAGGAAAATATTTCGGATGCACTCTTTGGCTCCTACATAGAGACAGATATACCCGACCAATTTACAGTTTTAAGTAATGACTACTGTTCATTAGGGCAAACTGTGTCGTTTTACGAAGCCTTACATGGTGCCGGATTTGATATTTATGATCCAATATTGAGAGGCTTGCGTGATGTGGTTTATGATCCCAATATCGCTCCGCATTTTCAAGAAATGCCTGGTTTTAAATTATCATTGATTAGGTTCAGTGACGCAGAAAAGGCGTATAGGGAATCAGGTGCGTTGTTTAGAGCCGTTGACAATGAAAGGATATTTAAATTCAACTTTAAATGTCGGATACCAGGTGCTTTGGCAGATCATTCTGTTAATTTTGACTTCACTGAACATCCGACAGGCTTGCATCGGATTACTGTCATCATAGGTCGAAATGGAACTGGCAAAACTCAATTTTTAGCTGAATTTGCTTTGGCAATGAGCGGTTTGGGCTCAAAAGAAAGTTCATCGTCGTTCAGTCCAAGGCGTCCAAGCTTTAGCGAGGTAATAGCTGTGTCATATAGTGTTTTTGACGAATTTGCTAGACCCAATTCACAAACATTCAGTTACACCTACTGTGGGATAAGAGCTCCTAATGAGTCTATTGACATAAATGGCGCGCTTTCTAGAGCAGAGAAACGAAATGAGCGTTTCTTAACCCAGAAACAACTGAGAAAAAAATTGCAGGACTCCGCTAAACTAATTGCAAACCTAGATCGGAGCGACACTTGGGTTTCTGTACTTAACGTTCTGCTAGAAGGAGTATATACCCATGAAAAAACCAAGGATGATTATTTTGAGTTTTCATTCTACGACAGATTGAGTTCAGGCCAACGGATTCTAGTTAATATAATCACTGATATAATAGCAAATATATCACCACAAACAATTATACTTTTTGATGAGCCTGAAAATCATCTTCATCCAGAAGCATTCTCTTCATTGATTAGAGCTTTTAACAAAATACTTGTCAAGTATGATTCTTATGCCATAATCGCTACACATGCGCCTTTGCTATTGCAAGAAACTTTAAGTAGGCAAGTACGAGTTTTTGAAAGAGCAGGAAACAGGCCAAAAATTTCTATGCTTAGCATAGAATGTTTTGGAGAAAATCTAACAGCAATTACTCACGAAGTCTTTGCAATGCAAGGGTCTGCAAATAACTTTATATCATATTTAAAGGAGTTAAGTGAAGAAAGAAATGTTGAGCAAGTTGAGTCGTTATTTCCGTTAGGATTACCTTTGCAAGCAGAAACGTATTTACAAGCGTTAAAAGACTATCCTTCTTCTGTCATATGAGGAACCTATTCCCTCTTTCAAATACCTGTATTTCATATTATGATGATATAATACTGAGTAAGGTCCCTCCTAGAGATAAAATATTATCAGATTTGCGTAACAGAATAATTGCATTATATCAAAGCTACGAATCCAATACTTCCACCCTTAATTTATTAAGGCCGGCAAAGTTTTTACCACATGAAGAAGAAGCTTTGAGGCATTGCTATACAAGTTCAGCTTCAGGGTTAGAAAAACTTAAGTTTCATATCGAATCTTTACAAGATGAGCAGGATCCTTGTGCTGCTGCTATTTGCCAGTATTGCAATTTAAATTTTAGACCAAGGAGTATTGATCATTACCTACCCAAAGAATTGTTTGCTGAGTTTTCCGCTTTATCAATAAATTTACTTCCATGTTGCTTAGATTGCAATAATTTGAAAGGACAAGCATGGTTGACAGATACCGGAGAGCGTCGAATAATTAATTTTTATTATGACTCATTGCCTGCTAGACAGTTTCTATTTGCAAATACTAACATTATAAATGGGAAAGCTTCTTTTGACTTTTATCTAAGCGCAAATTCTGCTGACTTTTGCGGAATGGAAACAATCATCAAAGAACATTTTAATAAGTTGGAACTTTTGGCGCGTTATGCAAAAGCATCCGCGTTAGCTATTGCCGAGGAGAAGAACAACATGAATAGTGTCAGGGATAAGCGTCTTCTCGCTAGTGCTGTTGCTTCAGCCAATAGAGCTTTGAAGAAAAAAATCATCTCTACTAGCACGAATTTTTCGCCAAACTACTGGAAAGTAGCACTTTACCAAAGCATGGTTGCAAACCCTGACGTCTTAGAATGGTGCTTAATATAAAAATAGAGCCTGTTGTGCATTTGGTAATAGGGCAAACCAACACTAACCAGTAAGTTGCGTCGGGAGCTTCTAGGTTACCGCTGTATTATGGTTCTGGCACCAGCTCAACACGGTTGTCAATGCGCTGCGCGACCTAGACGAGTTCAAATGCGTCATCAAGCCGCTGCAGTGTTCCTCAGAGGCATTTTTTCCACGACACGTAAAGTTTAACCTTGGTCATATTAGCTCCTTGACATAGTCGGGCTCGATGTGGTAGGCCTTGTGATTGACTAACTTCGTCAGCATGAGGTCCAACCAAGTTGCTTGATTAACTTTAAACAAGCGGGCAGAATTCTTAAGCAAGAGGTTCCGATAATTAAAAGTTATCGGAACCTATTACATCAAAGATGGGGTACACGCCGTAGCTGAACTTCACCCTTGCGCTGCGCAAGACCAGCTGTCACTGTCCTAGCCACCTCGTTCGGTGCCATTCCAGAAACCGCGGATCAGGCAGGAAGCGCGGCTTCTTGGGCAAGCGCAGCGACTGCTTATGGTACTGCCCCAGCAGCGCCCCCGCAGCGGCCGCATCCAGTCGGTTACCCGCCCGCACGGCGGGCGCCACTTCAATCACGTAATCACCGGGCCGAATGGTGAACAAGCCCAACTCAAAAGCCCGGTCGTGCAGCGCGTTCAAGGCAAGTCCATTGCGCGGGTTAAGTCGGTTAGCCTCATCTTCCGCCCAAGGTTTGATGTGCCCCGCCACCAGCAGCGCGGGCTGGCGCAACCCCGTCACGCAGCAGGTATTGTCATACGCCGCCATAACCGTCTTGCGGAAGAACTGCTGATTGACGCGCACCTTTACTAGCTGCTCTTTTACCCGCCCCGCCGGCACCGGCGGCAGTGGCTCGTACTCCGCCGCCACTTCTTCCAACGTCAAATGCTGCGCCTCCGCCAGCAGCTGCTCGCTCTCCAACGCCTTGCCCGACCAGTCAGCATAAAACTCCTTCCATACCTGCCGGTCCAGGTGACTGGCGTTGCTCATGCCCGCCTGGGATAAGCCCGGGTCCAGGCTGGCGAAGTTCACCAGCTTCAACGCCACCGAGCTAGGCGTACGCTCCAATAAACCAGCCAGCTTGATGATGGCCGGATTACCCTTGTGCAGCTGCCCAAAAGGCAGCTTGCAGTAAAGGTTAATCGCCATCAATAATTCGTCGCGCGTCCAGAGCCGTTGACCTGCTTTCATGCGAGCGAAACTACGCGTTAGTTGTCGAGCGAAAAGTACAACTAACTCAATTGCGTCCTAAGCTCGGCTGTGTAACTTACCCGCCCTTTTGCCTTTATCCTTCCCCCTGAACTTTGCTTAAAGCACTACTCTTAGCCAGTTCGCTCCTCGTTAGCAGCTTTTCCTCCTCCGTTCCGTTAAGCCTCCCAGCCAATTACCATGCTACCGCTGCCGCGGTGTATGTCTGCATGAGTAAGTCGTCCGTGGCTTACCACGCCACCGATAACTGCTCGGGCCTCAACCGGTGCACCCACGAAGTACGCAGCATGTCCGTTAGTGCTGCCCAGGAGCTAGGGAAACGAGCCTGCCACAAGTGCTATTGATATCCGCAGACTGCCCCACTGCTCCAGCTGAATGAAGATCATCCAGTCCCACGACGTTCAAAGCAAACTGATGAACGTCATCCTGACCGCCAAGAAAGAGCTGGTCATCGTTTCGCCCTACGTCAACCTTACCTATACCAAGCAAGTATCCGCCGCCCTGGTTGCGGCCCGCAACAAAGGCGTCAAAATCGATTTTTACATTCGCGACGAGCCCAGCAATGCGGTGAGCAAAGAGCAGGTACTGAGCATGGACATCACCCCCCGGCTCATTCCTAACCTTCACGCCAAGCTCTATTTCAACGAAACCACGGGCATCATTGCGTCGCTGAATCTGCTCAGCAGTTCTATAGGCAACTCCATTGAAATTGGCGGCCAATTGGAAACTCCAGAAGAACTCGAAGAGCTGCGCCTGTTCGTTGCGCAGTTCATAGCTCCTCATGACAACACCCGTCCCCCTGTCGTCGCCACGCAGGCACCCGTTGCTGCTCCTGCAGCCCAAACGACGCTATCTTCAGAAGACCGGTATATCAGTCATGCCCGCTTTGCGACGGCTCTCATGAAATTTATTGATGCCCGTTCGCCCAAGCAGATGTTCGACTCCTGGCGGAGCGACGTCGAGCCGGGCAAGGATGGAAGCTTATTGACCATACGGGCTGTCGGCAATACCATCATGCTGGTGACGGATGAGCCTACCCGCACAGTGCGGCTGCACGCCATTGTATCCGGACGGGAAGCCGAGCGCTTTCCAATCAAGGTGAGCAAGCACTTCACATCCCCAACCTTAAGCTATAACGTCCATCCGGCCGACGACACCCCACTATTTAAGTACAACACCATCCGGGCCTTACTAAAGCAGCCTCTCTCGAGCCTCGATCTGGATAACTTACCGCTACCCGAGAAGAAGAACCTCCTTTTTGATATAGCCGACTTCGTCATTGCCACTGCGGATTACAAGCAGGATTACCGCGTGTGATGATTTTCAACATTCATATTCGTGCTAGCTCATTCCCATCATGCGTCCCTCGCATCAGGCGAGCAGACTATTGCCACCATCCTCAAGCACGATAAGAAGACCAACAGCTACAAAATAGCCTTGCTGCGGGCCATCAACGACTTGTCCCTGCTTTACCCCGGCTTGGTGCGAGCAGGCCAAGCCGTAGCCGTGCCGCTCTCGCGCCTAGCGGAGCTCTGGACCGCCTACTACTGGCCCTTCGCCGACGCCGACCAGCCCATCTACCAGGGCGCCCGCGCCGTGGTCAGTGGCCAGCTCCGCAACGACATAGCCTTTCGCCCGGCCCTGACGGAGCTCCGTCAGGAGTGGCAGCGCACCGTGCAGTTGCCTGCCCAAACCGCCGACGGCTTCTTCCTGCTCACGGAGATGCGCACGCCGCGCCGCCGTGCCACCTACGCCCGCGAGCTGCAGCAAGCCTACGCCCAAGCCGTAGCCGCTGCGGCCAAGGCCTTGCTCATGCCCATCCGCTACGCCGGCCCGGGCGTATGGTGCATCTTCGCCAAACCCGTGCGTTTCGATCAGCTGCCGCCGCACGTTCACCCGTTGCCCGGCACCAACCCCCAGGATGCCTGCCTGGTTGTGCCAGCTACGCTGTGGGAAGCCTTCCACCGCCTCTCGCTCTACGTCGAAGCCCTCTGCCTCCACGAGTGGAGCCTCTTCACCGAAACCGTCACCCAAGACGCCGGCCACGTTGTCACCCGGGGCCAGGTCTACACCCTGCTCACTGCCCGCCCCGACAACCGCCGACCCCTCACTTGGGAGCGGAACCAGGTCGACATCCTGCTCCACGAAAACGTGCGCTTCACCTGCCCCTGGACGCAGAAGCCCCTGACACAGCCTCAGCACTACGACCTCGACCACCTGCTCCCGCTCACGGTCTACCCCGTCAACGAGCTCTGGAACCTGCTCCCGGTCGACCGCCAGTTCAACCAGCACACCAAACGCGACCGGGTACCCGACGCCCAGCGCCTATCCGCCGCCGAGCCCCTGTTGGCCCAGGCCTACGCCACCTACCAGCAGTCCGCTACGTTGCGCCAGGTCATGCTCGAAGACGCCACCCTGCGTTTTGTGGGACTGACACCCGGCCACGACTTTCCCACCCAACTAGCGCAGCGAGCTACCCTATTCATCAACGACGTGGCCAACGCCCGTTACGTCCAACGCTTCTAACTCATGCAGTACCACAAGCTCATCCGTGACCGTATTCCCGCCATCATAGCCCAGTCCGGCCGCGCTTGCCACACGGAAATTATGAGCGAGGAAGAGTTTCGCCAGGCCCTGCGCGAGAAGTTGGTTGAGGAGGCCCGGGAAGTCGAAGCTGCTTCACCAGACGAGCTACCGACTGAATTAGCCGACGTCTTGGAGGTATTCGAGTCCTTGCTCAACGCTCACGGCCTCGACATGGCCGCCGTGCAACGGCTTCAGCAACAACGACGTGCCGAACGGGGCGGGTTTACGGCTCGGCTGCGGCTGTTGGAAGTGCAGTCCTCTCCTTCCGACGACAACCAAACAGCCTAATGAATGGCATTGTAGTGCCGATTCATTCACTAGTAGCTATAGCTAAGTGACGCCGATTCACCTCTCGTTCATCCTGCCAACCAGGCACCTGATATCGGTACTGAATTGTACTCAAGATAGCGTTTATGGTATACTGTAGTAAGTAAACTTTATCGGATCCTAGATAAATGTGATTAATGTAATCCTACTAGACTCAATAGACCAGACAAGCGCAGGTCGACGGTGCTCGACAAAGAGTGCAGTTGCGGATGGTCTCGCAGATGTACACCGGGATGCGAATGGTCATCAGCTAGTGAGAGACTGAAGCACCACAAGTATGAATGGGCAACTGGGTTCCGAAAATGCTTTAATGGCAACAAGTAAATCCCCAAACCGAAGCCCATGATTCGTTTTTGAACCTGTTAAGCTCTACATTCGAGCTACCCTTACGGCGTGACTTAAATCACATAACTGTTTGTTGGGTCCGTGTTTCGGCTGGTAGGCTTGCACCAAGCGCCCCTGGCCTGCAGCCGACTGTACTTATCCTTTCGTTGCGCCATATAGTCGACAATTACTTGCCCTTCATGCGGTCTATTGCTGTTGCCGCGTTGCTATTGCTGAGCACGCCCATACCCTCCTTACTTGCTCAAAGCGACGTAAACGAGGAAACTGCCTCAACCACTATTTACCTGTGTCAAAGCAAGCGGAGCGCTGCTTATCACACTAACCGCTTGTGCGTGGGGCTGAATGAATGTTCAAGAAGCATTCGGAAAAGCACCAGGGCGAAGGCGCGGAAACTGGGCCGCCGCCTCTGCCGCCTGCAGGACTGCCGACCTGCCCCTCCCTCACCGGATTCGGAGGCCGCAGTAGCACCATCATCCGGGAATTATGCGCTGGTCGCCTCCACCGTGGGATTGGCCAGCCTCCTACTTGGTTTATTCGGGTTTCGGCAGGTCGCTACCCGCAACAAACGACGGGATCGCAGCTCCCAGCTGCGCGTTGCCCTAGTAGGTATTGAGCAGGCGGAAGCGGAGTTCAGGTTGCTCACCAACCCTGCCGCCGGCTATTTAACCCACAGCCGCCTTGGTGAGTGGAAAAACAGGCACGTAGGTCTGCATAAGGAAGTACAAACTGCCTTGGTTGGCTCTAATGATTTGACCGCGGCGGAACAGGGTGTCATCAACGACTTTATCCAGCACCAGGAGCAGGGCGAGCCGCAGCGTCAGGCGTTCAATGCCCATGTCATTGCGCAGGAGCTGCAGCAGTACGACTATTTATTCAGCCACGTGGAGGGCCGCAGCCTCGACCAGCAGCAGCGAGCGGCCATTGTCAGCGATGAGGACAACAGCCTGATTATCGCCGGCGCCGGTTCGGGTAAGACCACCACCATCATCGGTAAGGTGAAATACGTGCTAGATCGCTACGGAACCGCGCCCGGTAACGTATTGCTTATCTCGTTTACCAATATGTCGGCTACGACGCTGGCCGATCGCATCGGCGTGGCCGGCATTGAGCCCCGGACCTTCCACAAGTTTGGTAAAGACATCATATGCGCCGTGGAAGGAAAACAACCATCACTTTACGACGAGAGCCAGTTTCCGGCGTTTATCAGCGCTACCTTCAACGCGTTGATGCAGGAGCCGGCGTACGCCGAGCAGGTAACCTCCTACTTTTTGCAAAACCTTAAGCCCGTAAAAGCTTGGGATGAGTTTAACAACCAGGGCGACTACATCCAGCACCTGAAGGACAATAACTTCCGCTCCTACAAGCGCATCCCGCGTCAGCACAACGGCAAACTCACCTACCGGCAGGAGGTGGTTAAAAGCGTGGAGGAATGCCACATCGCCAATTTCCTGCTCTTCAACGGGGTTGAGTACGAATACGAGGCGCCCTACCCGCACGAGACGGCGACCCTAAACCATGCGCAATGGAAGCCGGATTTTACGATTCGGCAGGGAAACAAAACTGTCTACCTAGAGCACTTCGGCGTAGACCGGGAGGGCAATGTGCCGCACTTCTTCGCCCACCCAGGGCAGCCCCTGGAAGTGGCTCGCAACCGGTACCAGCGCAAAATGGCCTGGGCCCGACAAACGAGCGATCAGCACCGGACCGTGCTGCTAGAATCGTATAGCTACGAGATGTTTGAGGGCACCCTCTTTGCCAACCTACAGGCCCGGCTGGAGCAGCACGGCATTGTGCTCCGGCCCAAAAGCCCCGAAGCTAAATGGGAGATCATTAGCGCCGCGGCCGAAGAAGAAGTCAACAGCTTTACCTCCCTGCTGCAAACCTTTATCACGCTGCTCAAGTCCAACAACTACACGGTAGCGGATGTGCAGCGCCGAATTCAAGCCAGCCACAAGGCGCAGCGGCAGCGAAATCAAAAGTTTCTGGCGCTCGTACAGCCCGTATTCGAACGCTACGAGCAGATGCTGGCCAAACGCCGGGAGATTGACTTCAGCGATCTAATCAACAAAGCAACGGCCTACCTGCGGTCCGGCGCCTATCAAAAGACGTTTGATTACGTCATCATCGACGAATTCCAGGACATCTCCCAAAGCCGTTACCAACTCATCAAAGCCGTTAAGGACCAGAGCCCGCAGTGCAAGCTGTTCTGCGTGGGGGACGACTGGCAATCCATATACCGCTTCGCCGGCAGCGACCTTTCCCTGTTCCGGGATTTCGAACAGTACTTCGGCCATACCCTGAAGTCACGAATTGAAACCACCTACCGGTTTCACGAGCCGCTCATTAGCGAATCGAGCCGTTTTATCACTAAGAATCCTAACCAGACGCCCAAAGCACTGCGCAGCGGTAGTCCGGGTCGGCGCACGGACTACCATATTGTGTACCACAGCGCCGTGGAACAGGACGACACGGACGCGCTGAAGCGCATCCTCGACGGGCTAATCGCTTCGGAGCCCCACCTCGAGCAAAAAGAGATCCTGGTGTTGGGCCGGTATGCCTTTGATCGCCATCGCATCAAAAACCGGTGCAAGTCCTTCGGCTTCAACGAGCAGACCGGCACGCTAACCTACGCCTACCAAAGCCCGCAGGGTACACCGGCCGTCTTGCACCTGCCTTTTCTCACCGTGCACAAGTCCAAGGGCCTGGAGGGTGATATTGTCATCATCCTAAACTGCAACTCCGGCAAGTTTGGCTTTCCGTCCGAAATGTCGGACGATCCTGTCCTCGGACTTTTGCTAAGTGAGGCGGACCAGTACGAAAACGGCGAGGAGCGGCGGCTTTTTTACGTGGCCCTTACCCGTGCCAAACAGCAGGTGATCCTGGTTGCGGATCCCGCTTACAAGTCCAAGTTCATTGCTGAGCTGGAAGCAAACTCTCCGCAGGCCGCCGTGCGCAAGTGCCCGCGTTGCCGGACGGCCGATCTAGTCACGCGCCGGTCGCTTTCGACCGGGCGGCAGTTCTACGGCTGCGTCAATTATGCGTACGGTTGCCAGCACCGGGAAATGATTGCTTCAACTCTCGCTTCTGCTGGTGCTTGCTAGCAGCATGGCGCTGGCGTGCTTCTTTGGCAGAAACGGATCCTTTCCGGCGTGAAAAAGACGACAGGCCAATTGGCTTGGCTTAGTGGCAGTTCCGGCAAGCCCTCTTGCCTAAGTCCTGCGCTTCCCGCAGCGTAATCGCTCGCACTTTTCGGGAGCAAAGGTTTAGTCCGGTACACTTGCTGCTGGTATGATACGTGCCGGACGACTTGCTCATGCACAGGTAAACGGGCTTGGCAACAACTCGATTAGAGCTGGTGGTGAGATTGTTAACTCCGATTGCTGGTAAGACGTGCAGTAAGGTGCAGGCTAGCAGTAGGGTATGTATCATAGCAAAAGAAAGGCTAAGCAGGAATTACTGCGCCAACAGCTATCCGAAAATTTATTAAATCGGTGAATGTAGCTCGGCAGTAATACTAAACACAATGCTACGTCATTCCAGCCGCTGTGAAGCAAGGGTAAAGAGCTTATCTTACTCCCGAGCATGATTTTTGGTAGTGGCTCAGGTAGGCTGACGAGTGCGGTTGTAGTCGTGTAAGAACAGGTGTACGCCTGCGTCGAGCAGCTTCAAAGAGCAGGAGAAGGATAAGGATTTGCGCACCCGCCGGCCGAGGCGGGCGTGCAGCGTGGCGTTGAGCCGCTCGACGTGGTTGGTGGTGCCGCGGCACGTCGCCGGTGGGTGCTGGCGCCACGGAATGACGCAGGTGTACGCCTCCCACAAGTCGGTGTAGCACCAAGCGCGGCGGTATTCTGGCGGTAGGCGGCGCCACAGCTTGCGGGCGGTGCGCTTGCCGCGGCAGCCCAACACGTAGGCCACGACATGGCGCGTACGCCGGCACAGGGCCAGCCAGAGCCACACTTTGAGGCTGAGACGTTCGACAACGAGCACCTATCGTCCAGTTCGAAGCAGAACCCGCGGCGGGGCTCCATCAGGAAGGTCTGCAAGTGGTCGATGATGGCCTGCTCCAGCTCGCTTTCGCTGTAGCTCGCCCGCTGCTCCAAGCCGAGAAGCTAGAGCACGTATGGGTTCCTGACGATGTCATCGGGCCGCAGTGGGTGTGCGCCCGCGTGCCGGACCAGCACCGCCTCCTTGTCGGAGGACAAACCTGTTCGCTCGTACAAAACTGAATCGATGGCCCGCTCGAGCTCTCGAACCGACCAGTTGTTTTTCACCACCTGTACCTCGTAAAACGCCCGTTGTAGCGGAGTGTCCAGGGCTAGTGAATCGATAAAATGCGAAAAGCTCAACCGCTGCAGCAACGCCGGGTCCGCAGGGTACTTCTGCGACTGGTTCGGCAATTGGTCAGACAGTGTCTGACTAATTGCCGGCAGCGCGTGACCCGCCGCCTGCAGAGCCGCCGCTTGGGAATGCAACAGCGCAGGGTACGCGTGGTAAAGCTGCCGGCACAACTTCAGGTTGGTAGGCGAAAGTCCGCAGACGCGGCGAACGCGTAATTCGCGGGCGAGTTGAAGGATAAGCTGGCCGCCGTAGACGGCCCGGTCCTGCCCGTGCTGCTCGTACTGCTCGTACTCCACCAAGTAGTAGCCCACCAGCCAATTGTGGGCGGTAAGCCAGTGATTAACCTGATGCAGAGCGGCCCGCTGCGCGGCCGCATGTACGCGGTAAACGATCCGCTAAAGCGATAAATGAATCGGGTATTGCCTACTAAGAAACAGCATCGATGAAGGGCTAACCGTAATACTAACAATTGCCGCGAGCTTTATCAGCCGATGGGATTCGAAGTACGGTGGCCGGTCAACAGCTGACTATCTGGGAAGCTGAAGCGTAGATCAAAATGCAACGTGTGGAACAAGACCGGTTGGCGCATTAACTCAAGGACTAGAAGTAAAGTAGCCTTTTCAGAAGCAATGGGCTGGTTCCAATCCGTTATGCTATTCAACATTATGCAGTGGTTGACAGCTGTTTCAAACCTGCATGGCGGCGTTGAACGGCGATAAGTAAACATTATCGGACCTTATGATTTTTCCATTGGATTGGTAGTCGTATTCCTCAAGCGAGGCTGGTTGTATCACCTATGTTAAGAAACCCCCCATTTGTTTAATATAGATCAGGATCCTATGTAAAGAAAAATCAAGTTTCTTTACATAGCTAAATTTGCTCTCTTCCTGCTAGTACTTATTCTACGTGCAAACAAACTGGCAACCCTCCGCACTTCCGCCTGCATTAGAACTGGAAACGCGAGCTGTACTAAAAAAGCTGCCTGCGGCCCACCGTGCTTTAGCAGAGCTCAAGGGTCTGGTCGCCGCAATCCCTAACGAAAGCATTCTGCTTGATACACTGCCGTTGCAAGAAGCAAAAGACAGTTCAGCAATTGAAAACATCGTCACTACTCACGATGAGCTCTTTAACGCTGAGCTTAATCTAGGGGTATCACAGGCTGCCAAAGAGGTGCAACGCTACGCAGCGGCCCTGCGCCTGGGCACGCGCTTAGTACAGCAATTCGGTTTTCTGAGTGCCAACCACATTGCCCAAATACAGGAAGAATTGAAACGCGATAACGGGGGCTACCGCAAGCTGCCAGGAACTACACTTAAAAATCAACGTGGGGAGCTGGTGTACACGCCACCACAAGACCCGGCAACCATCCTTGACCTGATGGGGAATCTGGAGCAGTATCTCAACGATGATTCCTTGCACGACGCCGACCCACTGGTAAAGATGGCTGTGCTGCATTTTCAGTTTGAGAGCATCCACCCATTTTATGATGGAAACGGACGTACCGGGCGCATCATCAACATCCTATACCTTGTACTTAAAAAACTGCTGGATATTCCAGTGCTTTACTTAAGTCGCTTCATCACGCATAACAAAGCTGATTACTACAACTATCTACAAGCGGTGCGCGATACCGGTGCCTGGGAGCCGTGGCTACTTTACATGCTGGAGGGCATCGAGCAAACAGCCCGCGAAAGTATAGTACTGATTACCGAAATGCGCAGTCTGATGCAGCAAACCAAACAACAACTGCGCACTTATAAATTTTACAGCCAGGACCTGCTCAATAATTTATACCGACACCCCTATACCCGCATCGAATTCTTACAGCAGGAACTCAATGTGAGCCGTCCTACTGCCGCCAGTTACTTAAACAAACTAGCCGAAGACGGCATCTTGGTTAAGCGCAAGCAGGTTAATTCGAATTACTACGTAAATCAGCCGCTGTTTGAACTTCTCGCGCGTCTAGGTTAAGGCTCGGGGCCTCACTCATGTTGCCTAAGTAAGGTTAGGCTGATGTAAAACCTGGAGAGCTCGATGGTGCTGTAATGATCATCAAGGTTGAGTAGGTTCCGATTAAAAGTTATCTGAACCTATGGCCGGTCATCAATGATGTTCGATACCTATCATTGGCCTTGCTTGGCCTCGTAGTCAACTACTGCAGCCTGATATACTATGGAGTAGGGGTTTGGGCTGGTTTAAAGCTGCAGCACAATGCTTGCCTTGAGCGGAACTGCCCAGTACTCTCGCCTGGTCAAGCCGGTGTTGTCTACTTTTATTACCTTGTCTACGTAAAGTAGACACGTGGAAAAGAATAGACAAAGAGCAACAGCGCCGCCCTTGCTTGCCCAGGTCAAAGCGGCTATGAAAAGCGTGTTAGGCAAGAATCTGCTGATTCGTATCACGACGGATGAGCCGCATCAGCACACGCTAACCGTCGGGCAGCAAGCCACCTTTACGGTCGTGGCCAAGGACGTATACTTACAGAAAATAACTCCCCTGCAAGCTTATGTACCTCACCCGCCCGGTCATCCTTGGGTGTTGCTGCTGCCCTACGTAACCGAAGAAATAGGAGAGGAACTGCGCCGTCACGGCCTCTGCTACGCCGATGCCGCCGGCAACGCCTGGCTGCACCACCCCGCCGCCGACCTGTTCGTACTGGTGCAGGGCCGGCCCAAACCCAAGAAGCCCAAGCCCGACGCCGACCCGGCCCACGGCCGCGCCTTTCGCCGCAGCGGCCTACGCGTGCTCTTCCACCTGCTTACCGAGCCCGAGCTGGTCCGCCAGCCCTACCGCACCATCGCCGCCCGCACCGACACGCCCGTGGCCACGGTGGGCCTCATCATGCGCGACCTCATGCAGCAAGGCTACTTGCTCGACGAAGAGCCGCGCCAGCTCCTGCGCATTGACGAGCTCATCCGCCGCTGGGTCGAAGGCTACGGCGACACCTTGCGGCCCCGCCAGCCCGCTCAGCGCTACCGCTGGGCTACGCCCGACGCGGCCGCCGGTGGCTGGCAACAGTTGCCCTTGGGCGCCGATACCCACTGGGGCGGCGAGCCGGCCGCGGCTCTGTTGCTCGACGGCTACCTGCTCCCGGAGTTCTTCACCCTCTACAGCACCGCCACCCGTCCCGCCCTAATGCGCCAATTGCGGCTCATCCCGGACCCCACCGGCCCGGTAGAGGTGCTGACACCCTTCGACGACCGTCTGAACTTCACCCACCCGACCAGCCAATGCGTTCCGCCGCTGCTGGTCTACGCCGACCTGCTGCTCAGCGGCGACGTCCGCAACCGCGAAGTCGCCCAGAAACTCTATGCTCGATATCTCCACCATCCCGCCTGAGCGGCGCTTTCCCACCGGCCTTGACCAAGTACTGCCCGCTCTCACGCGCGGTATGCAAAAGCTAGGATTGGATTTTTTCTTGGTCGGCGCCGTTGCTCGGGACCTGTAGTTGGATGCCGCATTAGGCCCCGCCACGCGGCGCCGCATCATGGACGTTGACCTTGCAAAGCCCTGCTTGAAGGATTGCAAAGCGTGCCTGAACAGGAGAGCTAAAATCCAGAAAGGGATGCGTGCCTAACAGGCCAAGCCAATAATTTCGTACTAGTACCCGAATTCTCTTTCGGGATCGTCGTGCTGTACTTGTCCGCTCCGTTACCCACTTCATGCCACGCGAGAGCTGCCCACAACGCGGGGGAAGCCGTTGGCAAGCTGATGCAATACTTAGCGCACGAACAGCTGCTCCGCGGCTCTCATCGGCTGGTAACTTCTTTTAAGCTGCTATTAGCTAAAGCAAGCGAGATACGGGTATTCATGAAGGGCCCGGCTGTAGGGCGTTACGCTAAGACCAGGGGGGCGCTAGCGATTAACCATAAACTTTACTTTCTCCCATTTTTCGCCCGTGAAAAAGGTCACAAAGTAGAGGCCTATGGGAAAGCTGCTCAGTTGCAGGGTAACCTTGCGCTGAGCGGGCGCGGCCCGCAGCAGAACTTTACCGGTGACATCGCAGACAAACAGCTCTTTGATCTCACCGTCCAGCTCGACGTGCAGCACGTCGGACGTCGGATTGGGGTAACACTTCCAGACGTACCCTTTTCCCCGGCGGGTGGTGCCGGTATCCCGCACGGGCTTCGAATGGGGCGAGCTGGCAAGCAAGTCAGCCGGGCTTGCCTGGCGGGTGCCCGCTACCTGACAGGGGGCCGTGTAGGCATACCTGGCCACGAGCTTAACCAGCAAGGTATTGAGCCGCTCTACGTCAAACTTGTCCGTCGTGGGCTTCAGGTGGGCATGGCCGACGCCGCTGTCGTCGGTTAAAAACACGTACGTGCCGTTTGTGGCCAGGGCCGCGGAGCGCATCAGGTATTCCGTGCTTTTGTCGATGCCGCTGGCTGCGATGGGAATGATACGAATGCCTTTGGCAGCCGCCCGGCGGATGGATTGCTGCAGGGAGGCCAGCACCTGCGGGTCTTCGTGGGGCGGCGCGTCCAGGATCAGAAACAAGAGCCGGGCCCGGGCGTGCTCGCTCCAGCCCAGGTTGTTCAACGCTTCGGTCAGGGCCTGGTCGACGGCTTCAGGGGTGTCGCCCCCGCCACCGGCTTGCTGGCGGCGGATAAAGTCCAGCGTCTGCCCGATGTTCGGGTTGAGGGGGGTGCTCCGGGTCACGTACTCGTCCCCGGCATCCCGGTAGAAAACGCTGCCCAGGTTGATGGTGGCGGAAGCCAACGAATCCTTTACAGTGGCCATGACATCCCGGAGCTCGGCTTGCAGGTACTCAATCTCGTCGCCCATCGAGCCGGTGGCGTCCACCACGAACGCGATGTCGACCACCGCCGGCGCCTGGCAGGGCCGCTGAATCCGCAGCACGTTGATGCCCTCGTGAAACCGCGTGGGGCGGCTGAGCGAATAGCTTTTCCCGTCCACGACCGCGTGCAGGGAAGCAGCGGATTGCTCCGGCCCGCCGGTAAACAGGTTGCTCCAAAGCTCACAGTTGCCGGTATTGTCGCTTCGGGCCTGCCAGATCACCGAATCGCGGGAATCTTTCAGCTGCACAACCGCCCCCACCACCGGAAAGCCTTCCATGGTAAGCAGCTGCGCCGCATAGCGCTGCACCGGGCTGATGCGCCAGCGGTGGCGCCACTCCCTCAGGTCCTGCTGGGCGATGTCCGGCCAGAGCAGCCACTTGCCAAAATCGTTGACCTCCCCGGCGGTAAGCACCCCGGCCCGGACCCGCGGCCCATCCCGTTTGGCTACTGGTGCAGGGCGGGCTGCCTTGCTGCTGGCGCCGCGGATGCGCACGCCCTCCACGCGCCCCTCCAGGGCGGAAACGGCTCCGCTTATCTCCCAGCGCGGGGAAGCCGAACCGTACCCAACGACCACGACCTCGGAGAGGGCTTTCGAATCCTGCTCGAGCAGCACCACCAGGGAGTCTTCGTTTCGGGTGATGGTTACCTCGCGGGCAACATAGCCCACGGAGGAAATCAGCAGCCGGGGGGCGGGGCCGGTGGTCACGAAGCGGAAGCGGCCTTGTGCATCGGTGGAGGTGCCCGAGGTGGTTCCCTTCTCGACGATGGTGACGCCGGGCAGCCCCACCCGATCAACTTTGGCGCGAACCACTCCCCTGACGGCAAAGGACTGGGCGCTGGCCAGTAGAGGAAACAACAACAGGAGATTGAGCAGTAGTGCTTTCATAAGGAGAACAGCCTGGGGTTCGGCAAGCGATAAGCACCCCGCCATTGGGCTCAGGATGATCGCTCAGGAAGAGGATGCCGCTACCATCTTTTTTCCACATTCTCAGCAAAAAATATTTCGGCCTCCTTACCACAGAGCTGGCTAACACGCGCTTACCAGCCCAATTCCGCAGAACGGCAGCGCGTGAATTGGAGAGAGGACAGTCAAAAGGGCCCCGAAAGGGCAGGTTTTATAAGTCAGAAGCAAGCGGCCCGAACGAAAAGAAAGGTTTGATAAGCCTTCCCGCCTATTCGCTTGCGCCACCATCAACCATAGTCCAAGGCCGCGAAAGGAAAGGTTTCATAAGCTGGCTGGTGACGGCCGTTATGAAAGGAAAAGTTTTATAAGCCAACCCGAAAGGATGCCCGGTGCAAAAGGAAAGCTTTTATAAGTTGCTGGGCGCCCCATAGTACGACGGATCGCCCAGGACCTAAGGCGGCTCAGCCAGTAATTCCGTGAAGCTCACGGTCGAAATATGTTGCCTTCCTAGACCCGCAAATTGTACGTCTGTGTCTTCGCCGGCTACAGTGCCGAACGGCATTAGGTCCACTCTCACGGGGGCACCGGTTAAGGGATAATGCAGGCTAAACGCACGGCTTTGAGCTTTGATCAGCCCTCCTGCTCAACCAGCGAGGGTTGAAGCGCTCCGTGTTGGGCCAAGTCGAAAAAAATCAACGGCCACGATGTGGTGTCGGGAGCAACAATGCTTTAGTTTTGCATCGTGCTTCAACCAAACAACTTGTTGATGAAGCGTGGGACCCTCCTGCTCGGCAGGGAACCGCGAGTGGACCGCGAGGTCTTCGCCGCCATCGGTTTTCCCGATTTTGACTCTAGCGTTTCCGTTGTTTTTTCTGGGTGTTGCCCCGCTACCGTTTCGGATTTCGAAACGGTTTTTTTATGTCCATTGGGTTCGTTGGCTGCCGCCCCGCAGCCCGTGCATTGCTCAAAAGCGCAACGCAAACCTCTTTTGGACGCCAGCAACCTCACCTCCAGGGGCTGCGGCCACCAGCGCCTAGGCCCGCACCGGCCGCCAGGTGCCCCATCATGGGTACTGGCAAATCAGCCTTCACCCCGTCCGTTTTAGCTAGTCGACCTCACTTTTCCTCAACTCCGGTATGGCACGTAAAGACCTGCTCGACATCGCATCTCTTCACCGTGAGGAAATCGAGTTCCTGCTCGACCAATCCACCTCCTTTAAAGAACAGTTCACCAGTTCGGTGAAGAAAGTCCCCACCCTCGAGGGCAAGTCCGTGCTTATGCTGTTCTATGAGCCCAGCACCCGGACGCATACCTCCTTCGAAGTCGCGGCCAAACGCCTTTCCGCCGAGGTAACGAATTTTGACGTCGCCCAATCCTCCATCACCAAGGGAGAATCGGTGCGCGAGACGGTCGAGACGCTCCAGGCCATGCGCACCGACTACATCGTCGTCCGTCACGGTCGGTCCGGCCTGCCCGGCATGATTGCCCGCCTGACCAAGGCTTCGGTTATCAATGCCGGCGACGGGGCGCACGCGCACCCGACCCAGGCCCTGCTGGACGCCTTTACCATCAAGGAGAAATTTCCCGATCCTAGGGGCAAAAAGGTCCTCATCATCGGGGATATTCTCCACTCCCGCGTCGCGCGCTCCACCAGCAACCTGCTGAAAAAGCTGGGCCTCGAAGTGGCCTACCTCGGCCCGGGCTCGTTGGTGCCCAAGCACGGCCCGGAAAACATCCGCCGCTTCACCAACTACGACGCGGCCATGGCCTGGGCGCCCGATTTCGTGTACCTGCTCCGCGTGCAGATGGAGCGCCAGGACGTGCAGTTCTTCCCTAGCCTGCGGGAATACCACCGGCTCTACGGCATCACCAACACGCGGCTGGAGGAAATCCGCCAGCGCGGCCTCTACCTCATGCACCCCGGCCCCGTGAACCGGGGCGTGGAGCTGTGCGACGCCGTTATGGACTATGAGCGCTGCCTGATCAACAACCAAGTCGAAAATGGCATTGCCGTGCGCATGGCCGTGCTCGACTGGCTCACGCCGGGCGGGGAAGCCCCGAAGTCGGAACCGACTTTTGAGCGGTCTTTTGCCCCGCTTCCGCACCTTACGGCCTAGCCCCCGGTCCCCGCCTTGCGCCGCAGGCGACGGCTGATTTCGCTCTTTATTTGCATCTCCAAAAGCCAGGACTTCCCATCACCCATTGCCGGTTTACCGCAATCAACCCTCCATGCTTCTTCTTCAAAACGCCCGCATCGCCTCCGAACATTCACCAGCACTTCTCGAGGGCGACGTCCTGATTGTCGAAGGAAAAATTCAGGAAATCGGTCCGAACCTGGCTGTGCCCGAGGGCGCCCGCGTCATCGACGCGCGCGGCCGGGTTCTCATGCCGGCCATGTTTGACGCCCACGTTCATTTCCGCGCCCCCGGCTTTGAAAACAAGGAAACCATTACCACCGGCAGCGAAGCGGCCATCAACGGCGGCGTGACCGGCGTGGTGATGATGCCCAACACCCGCCCGGCTATCGACTCGGCGGCGGTGGTATCAACAGTATTGGAAAGCGCCCAGCGCAAGGCCCGCATTCCGGTGTACACCTCCGGCTGCGTCACCAAGAATCGCGAGGGCAAAGAGTTGGCCGAAATCGACGGCATGCGCATGCTCGGGGTGAAAATGCTGACCGACGACGGGGATACCACCAACGACCCGGCGGTGCTGCTGCGGGCCATGCAGTACGCCACTGAGTTCGGGATGTTTTTCGCCAGCCACTGCGAAGTGCCGGAACTGGCCGGCCCGCGCGCCCTGAACGAAGGGGTGATGAGTTACCGGCTCGGCATCAAAGGGTCGCCGGCTTGCGCGGAGGAAATCATCATCGACCGCGACATTCGCCTGGCCCGGGCGGCGGGAGCACACATTCACATTCAGCACGTGTCGAGCAAGCTCGGCATGGAGACTATTCGCTGGTGGAAGTCCCGCGGCGACGTGAAAGTCACGGCGGAAGTAGCTCCGCACCACCTGCTGTTCACCGACGAGCACATCGGCGACTACGACACGAACTATAAAATGAACCCGCCGCTGCGCACGCAAGCGGATTGCGATGCGCTGCTCGAAGGGCTCAAGGAAGGCGTATTCGACCTTATTGCCACGGACCACGCGCCGCACACGCCGTTCGAAAAAGCGCAAGACTTCATCAGCGCACCCAACGGCATTACCGGTTTGG
Source organism: Hymenobacter sp. FMD4 (assembly GCF_058932745.1). Taxonomy (NCBI): domain Bacteria; kingdom Pseudomonadati; phylum Bacteroidota; class Cytophagia; order Cytophagales; family Hymenobacteraceae; genus Hymenobacter; species Hymenobacter sp. FMD4. The sequence continues at coordinate 81,094 of NZ_JBZYWH010000010.1, read as the reverse complement.
AAACGGCCCTGGTGTCGCTCTACCACTATTTTGTGCGGCTCGAGAAATTCGGGTGGGACCTGGTGGTGAAGCGCTATTCGGCGGAACCCCGCCGCCTGATGGGCCTGCCGGTACCCACCATCGAAGTCGGCCAGCAAGCTGAGTGCGTCTTGTTCGATACCGAAGCGGAAACGACCTTCACGAAGGAATTCATGAAATCCAAATCCCAGAACACGCCCTTCATCGACCAGACGCTGCAAGGCCGGGTGGATATGGTGATTCTGGGTACGGAAATCCTGCTGGAGCGCGAGCAGCTAGTGGAGCATAGCTGAAAAAGAACGTCATGCTGAGCTTATCGAAGCATCTCTACCGCTTCGTTGCTCACGTTCAGATGACGCTAATGCATCCCTAACATCACTGCCTAGATGCGCCACTCGGATTTACCTGAACGTTGGAAAATCAAGCTGCGAGATTACCTGACGGCGAAAGGGAGTAACCATGAAACGCTCAGTGCTTCTGACTTTCTTGTAAACAGCATGGTGCGCATTGAGTTCGAAGACGACTCGAAAGTGGAGTTCAGATATGCATTTGCCATTGAGGCGCCTGAGTTCAAAGAAACAGCCGTTTTCACTGAACATTGCGGCCATCATCTATTTCAATTGCATGAGGGAATGTCTCTTACAACAGAAAAGCGGTAGAGAGGCTTCGACAAGCTCAGCATGGTGACCAAATAAATTCAATGAGTACTCTCTCCCCCTCCAATACCCCCAAACCCCTGATCGGCGTGGTCATGGGCTCCAGCAGCGACTGGGACACCATGCAGCACGCCGTGCAGATGCTCGCGCACTTTGGCGTGGCCCACGAAGCGCGCGTGGTGTCAGCCCACCGCATGCCCGACGACTTGTTTGCCTACGCCGAACAAGCCGGTCCGCGCGGCTTGCAAGCCATCATCGCCGGCGCGGGCGGGGCCGCCCACTTGCCGGGCATGATGGCCGCCAAAACCACGCTGCCCGTGCTGGGGGTGCCGGTAGCCAGTCGCCATTTGCAGGGGGTAGACTCGCTGCACAGCATCGTGCAGATGCCCAAAGGAGTGCCCGTGGCCACGTTTGCCATTGGCACTGCCGGAGCGGCCAACGCCGCGTTGTTTGCCGTTAGCCTGCTGGCCCTGCACGACCCGGGCCTGGCGGCCAAGCTGCAGGCGTTTCGTGCCGAACAAACCGAGGCCGCCCGCGCCATGACGCTGCCGGTATGAGTGCCGAAAATTATACTGCCGCCATGACCCCGGTTTTCCCGGGCAGCGAGGATGCCGCGGGCCAGCGGGCCACCCTGGGGGTGCTGGGGGGCGGCCAGCTGGGCCGGATGTTTGTGCATGCCGCCCAACGCCTGGGATACTTCACCGCCGTGCTGGACCCGGACGCGCAAAGCCCGGCTGGGCGGGTAAGTCACCACCAAATCCAGGCCGACTACAACGACCCGGCCGGGCTGGCGCAATTGGCCCAGCTGTGCCAGGCCATCACCACCGAGTTTGAAAACGTGCCGGCCCAGGCCCTGCAAACGCTGGCGCTGACCCGCCCCGTGGCGCCGGGTGCGGCCGTGGTGGGCATTGCCCAAAACCGCATCGAGGAAAAAGCCCACTTTGCGGCCTGCGCCAACGTGTCTGGGGTGAGTTGCGCGCCCTACGCAGCGATTGAAACGCCGGCCCAGCTGCAGTCCGTCCAGGCCGACCGGCCGGATTTGCTGCCCGGAATCTTGAAAACCGCGCGCCTGGGCTACGACGGCAAGGGCCAGGTCCGCGTCAAGACCCCCGCGGAGCTGGCCACCGCCTGGGTGCAGCTGGGCAGCGTCGCCTGCGTGCTGGAAAAAATGCTGCCGCTCACCGCCGAGTGTTCGGTGCTGGTGGCGCGCGGCAGGGACGGGCAGGTGGTCAGCTTCGCCCCGCAGCGCAACGTGCACGTCGATGGCATTTTGGCCGTCACCCACGCGTTCGAAGGCAATATGCCGCCCGCCCTGGCAACCAGGGCCCGCGAGGCGGCCGTTTCCATCGCGCAGCAGCTGGGCTACGTCGGGGTGCTGTGCGTCGAGTTTTTTGTGGTGGACGACGGCAGCGCGCACGGCGGCTTGGTGGTCAACGAAATGGCCCCGCGCCCGCACAACAGCGGTCACTACACTATTGACGCCTGTGACGCGTCGCAGTTTGACTTGCAGGTCCATGCCATGGCGGGCTTGCCCTTGCCGCAGCCGCGCCAGCATTCCCCGGCCATCATGCTTAACCTGCTGGGCGAGGTGTGGCTGGACGCCAGCGGCGGGCGGCGGGAGCCGGACTGGGCCGCCGTGCTGAGCCTGCCGGGAACGCACCTGCACCTGTACGGCAAGTTGCAGGCGCGCGCCGGCCGGAAGATGGGCCATTTGACAATCACTGGCCCGGATGTCGCCAGTGTCAAAACTGTGGCCCGCCGTGCCGCTAGTTTGCTCGGCTTGCCGGGGCTGGAGGCCATTTAGATGCTATTGACTGCTCTTGACTAGGTGGGTAGCCGCTGCTCCTTGCCTGCTGCTGGCTACCCTAGTCACCACTGCTTGGCCGATAATGCAAGTAGTGCTACGCCTGGTCGAAAACAATGATTCGCCCACCGGTTTTGCCGTCGCCTTCCGCGGCGCACCGCTTACTCGCCCGCCAGGCCCGCCCGACGATGACCCATCCCATCCCAAGTCTAGGTCTCATTTAACCCGGCCCCGGTGGTTTTAACGGGTGCGGCAGGAAGGCTGGCTAACCCAAGTTTGGTGAAATGAGGGAGGCTATCCACCGGTTTCGCGTAGCTTGCCACCCTCGGGAATCTTTGCCGGCTGCTGATGAGCAGCGAAGTTTTGCCTTGCGCTAACCTCTTGTTTTGCCACCAGCTTATGAGTTTTGCCCACGCGGCCCTCGTTTTGGTAATGTGGCTATGCTTGGCGCCCTGCCGGGGTCAAAGCCGGCCGCCGGACACCACGGCCGCCCGGGTGCGCTGGGGCGAGGTAATGCAGGGGGTAGAGGTCAGCAAGCTGGCGGCGCATCCCACCCGGATGGGCTGCTACGCCCTCGGCACAATCAAGCGGGAAACGCGGTGGGGCCGGGACACGCTGCGGGCCTGCTGTTCCGGGGAGCAGCCGGTGTACCTGCTGCGCCGCACGGCCCACGCAAGCGGCCAGTGGGCCCTTGTTTTACCTGCCGGGACTGCAGAAATCGGCGCCGACAGCCGCGGCTATGTGTACGTGCTGACTTCCACCGACTCCCTGCGCGCCAACGCATCCTTGGGCTACCGCGTGCAAACGGGCTGGGTTGTGCGGCGCTACGATTCGCTGGCCCGTCCGCTGGCCAGCTTGCCGGTGCGGGGTCAGCCCCGCGCCCTGACGGTTGGGCCCCGCGGGCACGTGCTGGTGCTGCACGACCTGGACACCACCCAGCGGGCAAGTTTTTATGACGTGGCCCCCCTGCAGCTGACGTTGTTTGATCCCGCCGGCCACGAAAAATGGAGCCAGCCAACGGCGACGGCCGGGCGGCCGATTACCTGGGGGCAGGGCCGGCACCTATGGGGGACGCGGAACCCATCGCCGGGCTGGACCGGCGGGGCCGCGCCTGGCTACGGGGGTGGCTGACGCAGCCGGATACGACGGCTCCGGCCCCCGAGGGGAGCGGTATACCCCGGCGCCGGACCACCAACGTGTTTTTTCGCTACGGCGCCCGCGGACAGCTGCGCCGCACGCTGCTGCTGACCTCGCGGGTAAGTACCGAAGACCAGGCCGGGGCCGGGCTGGCCGTTACGTCCCGCGGCACGGCGTACGTAGTGGCCTACGGCGATAGTTCCGCCTGGTCCGGCGTCCGCGGGTGGGGTCGGCGGCAGCTCGTCCACGGTAACAGCCTGCTGCGCCTGGGTCCGGGCGGGCGGCTGCGCTGGGTTCGCGCGCTGCCCTACCCGGCCAAGGCCGTGGCCCTGGACCACACCGGGGCTCCTTACGTAATGGGGTTTGCCCGGCGCCCGCTGCCGGGAACCGCGGGGACACCCGGCCGCGAACCCGCCCACCAGGAGGATGTATGGCTGGGGCGCTACAGCCGCCGCGGCCAGTTCCGGGGCGGCCAGCACGGGGGAGGCAGCAACGACGAGTCGGGGCTGACCCTGGCCATTGGGGCCGGGGCCATCGTGTACGCCGCCGGGGTTGTGCAAATCCGCAACCAGGACTTGCCGCCCGGCACAACCCGATTCGGGCCCTTGGGGTTTGATTCCGAGCGCGACTACGGCCAGCCCCTGCTCGTCGGGTACGACTCCCTGGGCGTGGTGCAGCGGGCGCAGCGCCTTAATGCCCATGACTCGCCCAGCCCGGCCGCGCTGCAGAGGCAGTACGCCGAGTACTCGGGCCGCACCGGATTCTATGACGTGGCGCCGGAGGCAGCCTCCGGCACCTGGCAGGCCACGAAGGTGGTAGCCGCCAGTACGCCCGGCACCGGGTACGCCCTGGCGCGTTTGCAGGACTAAGCCGCGGGGCTACGCCCTAGGGATACGCTGCGCGCCCACTCGCCAAACCGGGCCGATTGGCTGATTCTCAAGTACGGGCCAAACCAGCAGCTGCACTGGGTGCGGCAGGTTTCCGTGCTTAGCGTGCAGAAAATGGAGCTGCTCAAGCTGGCCACCGACGCGCACGGCAACATTTTCGTGTTGGGCGCCTTTAACGGGGCACTCCGGCTCGACCAGCGGGTGCTGGCCCCCGCGGCCGGCCCCGGACTATACCAGACCCTGCTGCTGAAGCTTGATACGCTCGGGCAGCTGCGCTGGAGCTGGGTGGGCGAAGCCCGGCGGGAGGAGGTGGGGCTCTACCGCCTGGTACCCGACGGGCGCGGGGGCGTGTACTGCCTGGGGCAGAGCATGAGCAGCCGGATGGTTGGACGGCATCGGCTGGCTTCTCCCCAACCCGGCCAGTGTCCCGATTATGCGTACGCGGTGGCCTTTGACGCCGGGGGGCAGCCGCGGTGGGTGCGTGCCCTGCGCGGGGTTACTCCCCTCAGCTGGCTGCGGGACTTGCAGCTCGGAGCTGATGAAGTGACGGGCGAGCTGACTTTGGCCCTGCAGCCCTACCTGGCGCTGGATCCAACCCTCCCGCGCGCGCCGCAGCAGCGCGCCGGCGGGGCATTAATGATTGATTCGGGCTTCCCGGGCCGGGCCGGGGTGCGGCAGCCCCTGGATTCGCTGTGCCAGCTGCTGCTGGTGCGCTACAGCCCGGCCGGCCGCCTGCAGTGGGTTCGGTCCGGTCCGGTGACGATGGGCGGTCCGTTTTCCTTTGCCGTGGACCGCGGCGGCACCCTGTACGCGGGCAGCAGCCGGGGCCAGACGCTGACCGGCGGACCGGACAGCACCCGGGCGCGGGGGCAGCGCTTTACTGACCTGGGGCTGCTTACTTCCTTTGATGCGCAGGGGCGGTTGCGCTGGAGCCGGCGCCTGCCCGCGGGCCGGGACCTGCTGGGGCTGGTAACGGGCTTGGGCGGTGTGGTCATCAGCGGTACGCGCCCTATCACCACCGGAAACGTGCTTAATCAGGCATTGCAGGGCGACCAGCTCTGGGTAAGCGCATACAGTTCCGCGGGGGAACGGCGCTGGGACCAGGAAAGCACGGGACTCAACCCGAAACGCCACGTGGGGTTGGGAATAAGTTCCCAGGGCGAGGTGCAATTGCTCAGCGCATTTCAGCCCGCCCCTCCCCCGGCCGTGGCGGGCACCAGCCGCTTTGGGCCAGTGGAGCTGACAGGCTTGGAACCTACTTTGGATTATTTGCTCCAGGACGCTTACAGCTACTTTTGGTTGAGCATGCGTTTTCTGGACTAGTTTCCTATTCGTACTAGCCTGGAGCTCTCCGCCCGACTTGGGTCAGCGCCCTTCTATTTCGCGACTTAGGGTAAAGTACCGTCATGATGTGCGGCATCCGCCTTTTCCAAATGGTCGCCGCTTGAAGAGCCCAAACCCATTAACCAAGCTGGCGGCCGTACCGGTTCAGGTAGCGTTGCAGCCCCGAGGAGTACAAACCCTTTTTCCTGGATTAATGTGCCTGCTCCGCCAGCGGTCGGCAGTCTTGCCATGCGCACGCCTTCCGGCTTTAGGCCAATAGTCAAATTTATTTTATAATATTTAGGGTTTTATTCGTGTTTTATCTGCTAAAAATGTAGCATAGGGCCTCATTCCATCCAAGTCTCGCTTTAGTTACTACTGCCCGCCACGCCGAGCTGCAAGGCAGCAGAGCGGCTAATCATGAATTGCTTACGTGTAAGGCCATTCCTTTAGGCAGCCCTATAGGCAGCTGCCAGGCTGATTGAGAGGAAGTGGCTCGCTTCTCGTTCGTTGTATCCTGCAAGATCCTGGTCATGGAGCCTGTACTACGCGTTGGAGTCGCAGCTTTGACTTGCGGCAGTTTGTTGCTGGCTGGTTCGACCTTGGCCCAGCCCACCATTACATCCCAAACTCCGGCCGCCAACGTTTGCAACGCAGATCTTGCTGGTGCGGTACAGATTCAGTTTTCCCAGCTGCTTGATCCCAGCAGTGCGGCTGGGCTTCATCTGCACAGTAGGGTTAGAGGAGGAAGGCGCACCGGCAACAGCGCCACTACCGTTGTTCAAAACTCGGCTTTGGTGGGTACGCCAAGCTACAGTTGGGCCCCGGGTGAAAAAGTGGAAGCTACCGTGACTACGGCTGTTCAAAACCAGGCGGCGCAATTCTTGCCGGCCCCGCGAGTGTTCCAGTTCACAACGGAGGTTGGCGGCAGCGGCCGGGGCAACTTTGTGGCCCCGGCAATGGGGAGCGAGCTTCCCGCAGCCTCTGCGCAACAAGTGGTGGTAGGTGATTTCAACGGGGATGGGTACGTGGATTTGGCAACAAGGAATGGCGGGGTTTCCGTGCGGTTCAATGACGGTAGCGGTGGCTTCGGGTCTGGGGTAGATTACCCCGTTCGACATTCGGATCCGAACGCTTTCATGCAAACCCTAACCACGGGCGACGTTGACAACGATGGGGATTTGGATCTTGTAGGTTACGTCTACGGACCGAGAGCCCGCGACATCTCCGCATTTCTAAATGACGGAACGGGTCAGTTCACGTACGTGGCAACAATGAGTGCTGACGTAGGACGCTTCACTACCATTACGGAGTTAGCCGATCTGAATGGTGATGGAAGCTTGGATTTGGTAGCTTCCGAAGCCTCCCCAAGTAGAATTTCTGTTTCGCTCAACAACGGGTCGGGGCGCTTTGCAGGTGGGACGGGGTTTTACCTGCACAGCACGGCTACCTCTGCTCCTCAGCTGGATTTCGCCGATGTTGATCAGGATGGGGACTTGGACCTGCTCACGCACAACCACGGCAGGGGAGTAGCCGTGCGCCTTAACGCTGGGAACGGTACTTTCTCCGGCGGGGCAGACTACGCGTACGGCGCTACCACCGGGCAACTACAAACGGCAGACGTTAACCACGATGGAGCAGTGGATTTACTTGCTCTGGTGCCTTCCAGAAATGCCGTCTCGGTCCGGTTAAACACCGGCAGCGGTGGGTTTGACGCAGGGGTTGAGGTCCTCGTTGGAACGGGACCCACCAGCCTGCAAGTGGCCGATGTTGATGGGGACGGCGACCTGGACCTGATTACCGCCAGCCCCACAACAAACACTGTTACCACTAGCTTAAATGATGGCAGCGGAAACTTCGGCCCGGGCGCTACGGTCCTGGTTGGCAACCGACCCGTCCGACTGCAGGTTGCCGATGTGGATGGTGACTTGGACTTGGATGTGGTAACCCTTAACGAGACAGCCCGGGAGTTGAGTATCCGCCTAAACCAGCCGACGCCGCTACCGGTTGAGCTGGTTAGCTTCCAAGCCGAACGACGCGGCCCCGCAGCCCTTCTGCGCTGGACTACGGCCACCGAAACCAACAACCGCGGCTTTGCCGTCGACGTCTCCACTGACGGGCAGACGTTCCGTCAAGTCGGGTGGCGGCCGGGACAAGGCAGCACGACCCGCCCTACTCGGTACCAGTTCGAAGACCCCGCCTGGCCCCACAACGCCAGCTCGGTCGTCTACTACCGCTTGCGCCAGGTTGACAACGACGGAACCGAACACCCCAGCCCGATTCGTACCCTGCAGGTGGCTAAGCAAGACGAGCTCCTGGGCGAGGTGTGGCCGAACCCCTTCGCTGACCAGCTTCAGGTGCAGGTGCAGGCGCCGGCGGGCAGTCCGGCTACCTTCACGCTGACCGATGCCCTGGGACGGGTGGTGTGGGCTCACCGGGTTGAACTACCGGCGAGCAGCAGCACGGTTGAGCTGGCCTTGCCCGGCCGGTTGCGAGGTGGGGTGTACTTGCTGGAAGTACGCCACGCCAACCAGGCCCGGCGCCTGAAACTGCTCCGGCAAGAATGACCGGCCCGCTCGTAACTTGCCGGTTCACTCCGCTTTGGTACCTGCTTCTTCATGCCGTCGTCCTCCCCGCTCACCCGCGTTACGGTCCTCGCTTTCCTGGGCAGTGCGCTGCTGAGCGGCTGCTTCGGGGCCGCAGAATCCGAACGCGCTGACGAGCTGCCCCTGGACCGTTACCGCCGCAACCTCGAGCCGCACTTAAGCCGCCAGTACAACAACCAGGTTGCACTTTACGCGGATCTGACCCGCCCCTCCAGCCAAAACCGCTTTTTCGTCCTGGACCTGCGCACCAGCCAGGTGCTGGCTCAGGGCCTCTGCTGCAACGGGCGCACCGACGCGCGGGGCAACGTCCGGTACTCCAACGTCAACAACTCCCGCTGCAGCTCCCGGGGAGCGGCCAAGGTTGCTTATGCTTACCAGGGGGCGTACGGCAAAGCCTACAAGCTCATGGGCCTGGAACCCACAAACAGCAACATGTTCACCCGCGCCGTGGTACTGCACGCGCACAACTGCGTACCTGCCGCCCCTCGGCTCCTGCCCATCTGCCAGAGTGATGGCTGCCCAACCGTAAACCCCGCATTCCTGCAAACCCTGGCGGGCTACCTGGACAACAGCCCTAAGCCCGTTTTGCTTTACATCGAATAGCAAAAGAATTGATCAGCCTTCTAACAATCAGCCTGGAGCGGTAATCTCGCCGGCATCCCGGCCGGGCAGTGGCTCTTGCTGCTCACCAACCTATTTTCCAGCACCGCCGGCTGCTAGGTGTGCCGCGTTCAATAGAGTAACTGACTGTTGAGCGCAAGAAGTTAATCTCCGCTTCATATGCGGCCAATGCGTGCGCTCTTCTCCGCCCACTGCCTGGCATCCTCCTTCCTGCGCTAGGGAACCGTGCTGCCCCTCCGTAAGCCCGGATTAGCGGCTAACTGTTCAAAGGCATTAGACCTGATCATGATTGCGCCTACCAGGAATCAATCCTTGTCTGGAGGAACCGGCCACCGGGCCATGCTTGCCGCCCCTCCGTACAAGGCCCATGAGCTACGAACCCCCCAAGCTGCAGCGCTTTTTGGAGGCGCAGGAAAACGACTACGCCGTTGCCCTGGCCGAAATCCGGCGGGGGCGCAAGCAGAGCCATTGGATGTGGTACGTCTTTCCCCAGCTGCGGGGCCTGGGCTTTAGCGCCACCTCCCAGTACTACGGGGTGCAGGACGCGCAGGAAGCCCAGGCATACGCCCGGCACCCCGTGCTGGGGCCTCGGTTGGCGGAAATCAGCCACGCGCTGCTGGCCCTGGGCGAGACCAACGCCACCCGCGTGCTGGGCAGCCCCGACGACCGCAAGCTGCACTCCAGCATGACGCTCTTCGCGGCCCAGCCGGACGCAGACCCGGTGTTCCAGCAGGTGCTCGACCGCTTCTTCGGGGGCCAACCCGACCCGCAGACCATCCGGCTTTTGGCAGCGGCCGGCAAGTAAGGCGCGCGGTTTTCTTACTATACCAGGAGGGTTGTGCTGCAGCGCCCGATTACATGTTCCCGAGGAGAGGGCTGTAAAGGTGAAACGGGGCTTGGAAGCCTTTGCAGATTAGCCCAGCTCCAGTTGCGCAAACCGCTGCGCTAGCAGGTCGTGGTACTGTTCCTGCAGGGCGGCCGGCAGAAAGCTTTGTTCGATAAAGGCGTGCCAGGCCGGCCGCGCCTTGCCAAACCGCGCGAGCACGCTGCTCATTACCTTCTCGTCCACGCCGGCCCGCTGCGCTGCCTGCCGGAAGTCGCTTTGCCGCAGCCGCCGCTTTTTGCCGTTGAGCGTGAGGGCCAGCTCCTCCGTATCGGCCGGGTTGACCAGCGCTGTAGCTACCAGGTCGTAGGCCGGGGCCAGGCCGTAGCCCAGGCCCGGCGTCTGCAGCAGCGAGAAGTTCTTCAGGTGCATGTCGGCGTTGCCCGTCAGAAAGCTGAAGAGCACCAGCTCGTAGTAGTTGACGACGTCCAGGCCGGGGTTGGCGGAATACCGCAGAATGGCCTTGGCTACCTGTTCGTGGGAGCCGTCGTACTTGTTTTCCGTCAGGCGCTCGGTGAGCTGGCACATGTCTTCCATGGCCAGCTTGCGGCCCTTGCGACGGTCAATGCGCCGCGTAACGTAGGCCAGGGCTCCCCCGTCCAGGCGCAGCAGCCCGTGGGGGACGGTCGGGAGCCGGGCCAGCGCGGCCAGGTGCATGGTCAGATCTTCGACTTCCGGCAAGTGCCGGTAGTGCGGCGTCGGCGGCTTGAGGATGTACACGCCGTCCAGCGCCCCGACGATGGTGAAGCGCATCGGCTGGTCCGCAGCGGGGCCGGCCGGGGCAATGGTCAGCGACAGCTTGGGCTGCACGCCCGTCACGGCGATGTGCTGGCGCACGACGGCTTCGGCCAGGGCCAGCATCTGGCCTTCGGTGTAAGGAAACGCGGGCGGCTGGGGCTTGCCGAACAGCCGGCGGCTGCAGGCCGGGTGGTAGGCCGGGCCGCTGCTGTCCTCGGGCAGCGGCTGGTAGCAGGACAGGCAGCGGCTCATGCGTCGGGGTCGGTTGCCAGCGGGTGAATGCTCACCGCTCCGATGCAGTCCTGGCAGCAGGCCAGCAGCAGCCCCATCCGGTCACGGGCGTTGAGCTTCCAGTTCTTTTCGGCTACTGCCAGCAGCCAGCCCTCGGGAATGAGGCCGTCAAAAAACGGAAACAGCACGCGCTCCACGTACGGGGCTGGCCGTAGCGGCAGGGTCAGGCTGACCGGCTCGGCGGTAGCGGCCGCAAGGTAGTCGGCAGTGTAGGCAAAGGTGTAGCCCTGCTCGTCCTGCGTCAGGTGCCCGGCCAACTGCCCGTGCAGATATACCGCGGCCTTTCTCATGCCTGCTCGTCCAGTAGCCGCGTGCGGTCCAGCGGGGCGGGTGCCAGCTCGTGGCCGAACAGGCGCAGCACCAGGTTTACTTTATCCAGCCGCAGGGTGGCTTTGCCTTGCTCCAGCTCGCGCACAAAGCGCAGGCCCACCCCGGCTTTGGCGGCCAGATCCGGTTGCGAGAGCTGCAGCAGCTTGCGGCGTTGTTTGACAAAAGCAGCCAGGGGAGAAAGCATACAGTATACCCGTTCGGGAACGATTTAGCAGTAACGCTCGATTTAACACCCGTTCGGGTATAAAATTGCGTGCCGTACTGCAAATTATACCTAATCGGGTATAATTTGTTTAAAAAGCCCCGTGCGTTCACGGCGGACTTAATGGACAGTAATGGTTGATCAGGGTACAAGTAGCGGGACGTAGGCCCCCCGGACCCAGCACGGCTGTTTGCGGAGCGGCAGCGGCAGGATCGGTCCCGGGCTTAACCTTTCAGCCTGCTGGTAAATCGGGTACCTAAGCAAGCTTACGGATCTGCGCCCCGCGGCTACTCAACTTCCACCACCATTTCGACTTCCAGGGCCATGCCCATGGGCAGCGCGTTGGTGCCGATAGCCGTGCGGGCATGCCTGCCCCGTTCGCCAAACACCTCCAGGAGCAGGTCGGAGTAGCCGTTGATAACCTGGGGTTGCTGGGTGAAGTGGTCGGCGGAGTTTACGTAGCCGTTGACTTTGACAATTCGCCGGACCCGGCCCAGATCCCCGAGCTCCTTTTTTAGCACAGCCAGCTGCAGCAGGGCCGTGAGGCGGGCCGCTTCGTAGCCCTGCGCCGTGGTCAGGTCCGCGCCCAGCCGCCCGGTGACGTAGGCGCCGCTGCTTTGGCGGGGCCCTTTGCCGGAAAGAAACAGCAGATTGCCTACCCGCACCACGTCCACATAGCTGCCGCTGGCGGCGGCAACCGGCGGCAACGCCAGGCCCAGCTGGGAGAGCTTGGCTTCCGGGGCCTGGGCGAAAGCGGGGCCGGAACAGGTGAGCAGCAGACCAAGCAGTAGGTTTTTCATGGGCGGGGCGAAGGGCTAAACCAAGTGAGTGGGGCTAGTAGGTATAATCGAGAGGCTCCGGTCGAGGGCTTAGTTAAGCAGGTTAATTCATAAAGCCAACCAGCTCGGCGTTGAACTTCTCCCGCTCTTCAATGAAAAGAGCGTGGCCGCTGTGCTCAAACGGAACCAACCGGGAGTTGGGCAGCAGGGCGTGGGTTTGCTCGGCCAGTTCGTAGGCGCAGATTTTGTCGAGCTTGCCGTGCAGGATGAGGGTGGGCAAGGTTATCTGCCGGAGGTCGGCGCGCAGGTCGCTGTCGCGCAGCAGCTGCAGGCACTGGCCCATGGCGTAGGGCGAGGCTTGCGCCTGAATGGTGCCCAGCCAGGCGCCATGGCCGGCGGAGACGCCCGTGGGCGAGGCAGGGAAAATCTGGCCGAAATTGGCGAAAAGCAGGGGCCGGTCGGTGTTGTTGAGCGCAATCAGGCCGTCTACATCAGCCTTGGTCCAGCTGCCGAAGGCAAAGTCCGGGCGTTTAACCCAAAGCGGAGCCGCGGCCCCGAACAAGGCCATCCGGGTTACGTGGGCTGCTTTGTGCTTGGCCACGTAGCGCACCACCGTAGCACCGCCCATGGAAAAGCCGCCGATGGTAGCCCCTTCGATTTTGAGCTTGTCGAGCACGACCTTGATATCGTCGGCAAGGACGTCGTAGCTGTACGCTCCGCCGGGCTTGTCGGAAAGGCCAAAGCCCCGCAGGGTGATGCCGATGACGCGAAAGCCCTGCTGCACGAGGTGAGCGTACTGGTACTCGTACATGGCGTCGCTTAGGGGCCAGCCGTGAATGAGCACGACCGGCCTGCCCTCGCCCAGATCGGTGACGTGGAGCCGGACGTGGGGCTCCACTTCGATGTACTCGGCTCGCCCGAGGCTGCCGGGCTGGCGCTTGCTTTGGGCAGTGGCCGTCAAGGCCAGGCCCGACACGAGCAGGGCGAGGGCTACGAGGCTGCTGGAGTGCAGGGAATTTTGCATGGCGTAAAGGGAATTAAGGTTGAAAAACAGGGGGTAAGGGACAGCTGGACCCGCTGCCCAAGGAGGGCAGGCCAAGCCCGGGCAGGCTGCCATAGCGGGGCCCGCAGCGCCGGGCAGTGCCTATGCCCAAAGAGGATTGGTGGTGCTTTTGGGCGAGCGGCCTTAGGGCACGGTAAGCACCGCCTTGCCGATAACCCCGCCCTGCTCCGCCTCCGCGTAGGCCCGCTGGAAATCGGCCAGCGGGTAGCTTCGACTAACTATTACTTCCAGCCCGCGGGCAGCTAGTTCAGCCAGCTCGCGCAGGTAGGCAGGGGTGGGCTTGAGCAGCAGCACCCGGTACTGCTGCCGGGACACCAGGTTGTGCAGAAAGGAGCCCAGGATTTCCCGGGGGCCCGGCACGGTGTTGACGTAAGTACCCGCGGGCTTGAGCAGGCCGCGGGCCGCGTGAAAGCTCAGCTTCCCGGACAAGTCCAGGACAGCGTCGTAGCGCTGCGCCAGGTGGCGGAGGTCTTGCTCGTGGTAGTTCAGCACCACGTCGCTGCCCCAGTACCGGGCCGGCTCCAGGCCGGCAGCTCCTACCACAGCCGTGACCCGGGCGCCCCGCTGACGGGCCAGCTGGGTAGCCACCATGCCGATGCCGCCGCTGGCGCCGTTGATTAGAATTTCGCTGGCCGGCCCCACCGCCACCAACTGGTCAAATACCTGCAGCGCCGCCGATCCCACCACCGGCAGGGCCGCCGCCTGCGCAAAGGACAGGTTGCCGGGTTTAAGGGCGAGGCTAGCCGCGTCGACCACTACGTACTCGGCCAAGGCGGCGGCTTTGAACACGTCTACCAGGCCAAATACTTCGTCCCCGGGGCGAAAGCTGGATACGGCGGCGCCCACTGCTTCCACCACCCCGGCGAAGTCGATGCCCACGCCCTTGGGAAACGCCGAGCCGGCTACGAGCTTCATCTCGCCCCGGCGGATTTTCCCCTCCAGCGGGTTAAGGGAGACGGCCCTTACCCGTACCAGCACCGCGGCCGGTGTAAGGGCCGGCCGGGGTACGTCGGCTAGCTCCAGTGCTTCCACGCCGCCGTACCGCTTGTAGAGCACCTTTTTCATGGCCGGTGGCGCAGCTGGTTGCCGCTGTACATGCCCTGGTCGGAATAGGTGCTGTTGGGGTCGGTAACCAGCAGCACCAGGTCGCTGCCGGGGCCCGCCACCAGCCGCGCCGTTTCTTCGGCCAGCACCAGGCTTTCGCCCTTAATCAGGCGCAGCTCGTCGTTAACCACCACTGCGCCGCCAAATACATACAGCAGGCTGGTAGCCGCCGCCACCGGCGGCTCGGGCAGGGCCAGGGCCTGGCCCGCCTTCAACCGGGCGTCGTACACCCAGGTCTGGCTGCGCACGAGAAGGGGAAAGCCGGCGTCGGGACCGGCCAGGGGCCGCCACTGGTTCAGGCTGTAAGTTGCGACCGGCGCGTGGAACTGCACCTGCGGGGGCAAACCCCGTTGGGCGGGGCGCAGAAAGATTTGCAACCCTTCCAGCTCGCCGCCGGTGGCCTGCACCTGCTCTTCGTGGTAAAAAGTAGCTCCCGCATTCATCAGCATAAAGCGTTCGGCGGAAATGGATTCGTAGTGGCCTTCCGAATCGCGGTGCTGCACCCGGCCGCGGCGCAGGTAAGTCAGAATTTCGTCGTCGCGGTGGGGGTGCATGGGCACCAGGGTGCCCGGTCGCACGTGCGCGTGGTCGATGCGGCCGAGGGTGCCCAGGCCGGAGTCGGCGGTGCCCAGGGCCTGGCCCGGGAAAAGGATGTCAATCCCGAATCCGCCGTGCTGCTTGCTGATTTTCTCAGCGGTGCCCAGCTTATGCATATACGGGGGCGTTGAGTTTCTCCTTCAGGAAGGCCGCCGCCAGCTGCAGGGCTGCGGCGCCCATTGGTCCCGCGCCGAAAAAGCCGTGGACGTTATCGTAGTTCCGGTAGACGGTTTCCACCCCGGCGGCCCGCAACTGATTGGCGTAGGCCCGGCCTTCGTCGCGGAGCGGGTCGAAGTTGGCGGTCAGAATCAGGGCCGGTGGCAGGCCTGCAAAGCTGGGCCGGCGCAGCAGCGAGGCCTCTTCGGCGCGGTCGGCATCGGGCAGGAAGTTGTCCCAGAACCAGCGCATCATGGGGGCCGTCAGGATGTACCCTTCCGCGTTTTCTGCCCACGAAGCGTGGCCGGCGGAGTAGTGGTCGGTAACCGGGTAGGCGGCAAACTGGGCCTGCAGGTTAATCCCTTCGGCCGCCAGCTGCCGGGCCACGGATAAGGCCATGTAGCCGCCCGCGCTGTCGCCGGCCACGGCCACGCGGCGGCCGTCCGCGCCGAACTCGGCGGCGTGCTGCATCAGCCAGCGGGTAGCTGCCAGGCTACTATCCGGGCCCGCGGGAAAGGGGTGCTCGGGGGCCAGCCGGTAATCCACCGACATCACCACGGCCCCGGACAGGCGGCAGAGCTGCCGGCAGACCTCGTCGTGGGTGTCCAGGCTCATGAGCACAAAGCCCCCGCCGTGAAAATAGGCCACCGCGGGAAAGGGCCCCTCCCCTTCCGGAAAGTAAAGGCGAACGGCAGTGCCGCCATCCGTGACGGTGTTGACAACCCGGCTTACCGGGGTCGGGTTGGGGTTCTTGGGAAAAGCCTGCATCAAGGCCCGGGTTGCGTCCGGGGGCATGAGGTGCAGTTTGTCGAAACCCTTTTGCTGGGCGTAGGCAATATTTTGGCGAATTGATTCGGAGAGGGGCATCGTCGAGAGGAGATAAGTTGATAAAGTGACTCCGCTTAGGGTTGCAGCACATCGGCCAGCACCGGGTAGTCGGTGTAGCCCACCGGCCCCGGTGTGTAGAGGGTGGCGTAGTCCGGCGCGTTCAACGGCGCTTCTTCCGCGATGCGCAGCGCGAGGTCGGGGTTGGCCAGAAACGAGCGGCCGAAGGCCACCAGGTCGGCAAAGCCGGCGTTGAGCGCGGCCTCCGCTGACTCCGGGGTAAGGCCGTTGCAGAGGATGATGGTGCCGCGGTAGGCGGCGCGCATGGCCGTCAGCAACGCCGGGGGAATGGGGGCATTGACCCCGATGTGCAGGTAAGCCACGCCGAGCCCGTCCAGCTCCCGGGCCAGGTACTCGTAGGTTTCCTGTACCTCCAGCTCGGGGTAGGCGGCCAGGTCGCCCAGGGTGGAGAAGGGCGAAAAGCGAATGCCGACTTTCTCGGGTCCGATGGCCGCCGCCGTTTCGCGGGCCAGCTCCAGCGCCAGGCGGGCGCGGTTGGCAATGCTGCCACCGTAGGCATCGGTGCGGTCGTTGACGTGGGGGTTGAGGAACTGCTCGATCAGGTAGCCGTTGGCACCGTGCAGTTCCACCCCGTCGAAGCCCGCGCTGATGGCGTGGCGCGCGGCGCTGACGTGGCCCGCGATAACCGCCCGGATTCCTTCCGCGGTTAGGGCATCCGGGGTGGAATGATCCTGCAGGCCGGCCGAGTCGGTAAAAATCTGCCCGGCAGCGGGTAAGCTGGACGGCCCGACCAGCCGGGCGCCGGCCGGCAGGTTGTCAACGTGACCGATGCGGCCGGTGTGCATCAGCTGCAGAAAGATGCGGCTGTTACCGGCGTGCACGGCCGCGGTAACCGGCTGCCAGGCGGCCACCTGCCCAGGTGAGAATACGCCCGGAATGCGGGGGTAACCCAGGCCCTCGGGCAGCGGGGCGGTACCCTCGGTGATGATGAGGCCGGCTCCGGCCCGCTGGCCGTAATACTCGGCCATCAGGGCGTTGGGCAGGTTACCGGTGGCGCGGCTGCGGGTCATCGGCGCCATCACCAGGTGGTTTTTAAGCGCGAGGCTGCCGCGGCGGTAGGGCGTGAGGATCTTCTTCATCTTTGGGTCGGTGATTGGTACGACACAAAGGTGAGGGCCCCCGGCGGCGGGAAATAACCCGAAAAGCCGCAAGAATAGTCCTATCCGCCAGTCGAGTAGCGCTTGGGCTTGGCCCCCAGGTGCTTTTCAAACAGGCGGGTGAAATGGCTCAGGTTGGTGAAGCCGAGCCGGAAGCCCGTTTCCGACACCGACAGCCCGCTGTGCCGGAGCAGGAAGGCGGCCTCCTCCATGCGGGCCCGCTGGTAGTAGTTGTAAATGCTGTCGCCGTACACTTGCTTGAACAAGGCGCTGAGCTTGGACTCGCTCATGCCGGCCAGGCGGGCCAGTGGCGGCAGCTGCGGGGGCGTGCCCAGATCGGCGAGTACCGCCGCCTGCACCAGGGCCAGCTTTTCGGCATCGGCGCGGTTCAGGGGGCTGTGGGAAAGGGAGTTGCGCTGCAGCAGCTTCTCGAACAGGCAGTAAATGAGCTGCTGCGCCCGGATGCGGTAAAAGAGGGTGCTCAACGGGTCGGCCGGGCCCGCGTCGCCGAGCTCCTTGAGAATGCGCTGCTCGTCCGCGCCCAGGCGCTCGTGGTACAGGAAGCCGGCACCCCCGCTCAGGATGGTGGCCACCACGGGGTTGGGCCGCGCCACATTAAGCAGGGTGCGCAGCGCCGGCACCAGCACCCCCACCACGGTAAAGTAAATTTCCGTGTGCGCCGGAAAGTGAATGGTCGTATCCAGGTCGGTGGAGGAAATCTCCACGGCATACTCCGTGTTTTTTGCGAAAGGAAACTGCTGGTCGCGCGCTTCCAGGCGTACGGGCTCTTCGTTGAGGTTAAAGATCAGGCTGACCAGCTCGTGGTTGGGTAGCGGGGCCGCCCGCCGCTTGAGCACCAGATCCTGCTTCAGCCGGTAGCGGTGCACGAACAGCCGAAATTCCGGGCCCAGCTCAATATTGCGGATGCGGCCCTCGCCCAGCGCTGGGGGAATGTGCAGCGTGTCGCCCGCCACCGGCAGGCTGAACTGCTCCCCAAAGCTTTTCAGGAAGTCGAAGCCAGGATTGGGAACAAATTCAAACACCATGGCGCGGCGGGCCCGGGTAAACAGCAATCCAGTTACCCGCAGCAAATGCGTCTCAAGGTACAAAGCGTAAGCGGACGAGCGCGGAGGTCCGGGCAGAACGTAGGCAAAGGCGGGTGAGCTGGCATGCTGCTACTGTAAACAGCGTGGACGGCCTTGGAGAGGTGCGTAACAACCCATCCTTGCCTATGGGAAACCCGCTGCCGGGCTTCAGCTTGCCGGCACCCAGGGGGCAAAGTTGGTTGCCCGGTAAGGTGCTCGACGTGGGCGCGGGGGGTATACCGATGGCCGGAGCGGCTACGACGGGCCGGGGTGGGTAAGCTTGAATCGACCCTTGCCGCGCTAAGCCCGGCTTTGCCGGGGCAACCCGCACAATATTTGCGGTAGTTAATACTTTGGGACGCAAACGGGTAGGCCATGAATTCTTCGCGAACTAAACCGCTGGCCGGGGCGGGTAAAAAAGGCATGGCGTTAGCGCTAACCCTGGGGTTCGCGGCGGTGCCGGGGTGGGTCCAGGGTCAGGTAGCCGCGCTGCCCGCCGGCGACGGGCTGGTGGGCGCTTACTACCGCGGCCCCAACTTCGAGCAGTTTGTGCTGCAGCGGCGGGACGGCGCCATCGATTTCGATTGGAACTTCCGCCCACCCGCCCCGGGCGTGCCCCACGAATATTTCTCGGTGCGCTGGACGGGCTGGCTGCTGGCGCCAGCCACGGGCCGCTTCCTGCTGCACGCCCGGGTTGACGACGGCATTCGGGTGTGGATCGACGAGGAGCTGGTGCTGGATGAGTGGCGCCCGCAGGTGGTGCGCGACTTCACCGCCACCGTGCTCCTAACGCAGGGAGTGGCTTACCGGCTCCGGGTCGAGTACTTTCAGGATGTGCGGCATACCCGCGCTTTTCTGAACTGGTCGCCGCCCGAGGAGTCCAACGCCGAACGGCGCGCCAATGCCGATTCCCCCATTCCGACCCGCTACCTGTTCAGCACCGACCCCGCGCCCGCCCTGGCGGCTTCGTCGCCGGCCCCCGTTGCCCCAGTGGCCGCGCCGCCTGCCGACACCAGCCGCCGCGCCCAAGTAGCGCGGCTGGAAAAGGGCGGGGAGCTGCCCTTGCCGGAAGTGTATTTCCAACGGGGACAGGCCACGCTCCTGCCCGTGGCCCTCACGGCCCTGAACCGGCTTGCCCCGGCGCTGCAGGCCGCCCCTGACCGTCGCTTCGAAGTGCAGGGGCACACCGACAACGTGGGCGCGCCCGAGCTCAACCGTCTGCTCTCCCAGCGCCGCGCCGAGGCCGTGTGCCGCTACCTTATTGCGCGGGGCGTGGCCCCCGACCAGCTGACGCCCGTGGGGTACGGCAGCACCCAGCCCGTAGCCGACAACGCCGACCCCACCCAGCGCCCCCGAAACCGGCGGGTGGTGCTGCGCCGTCTTTAGCGAGCCGGCTTTTGCTTCTCCGTCGCGCTTGTCTTACTGACGGAAAGCGGCTTTGGCCCGCCCGTGGTTTAAGCTCGGTCCAGGGCTTCAGCTCTTGTTTATTTGTCTCAGGGCTCAGCCCGGGCCTGGAGGGCCGCCGCGGGAGTACGCTATGTAGATGGTTGCACCCAATTAAAGCCTCGCCGCGTTAGACGCTTGGTTGGTCATTCATGAATGTTATGGGCTTTTCTGTGCGGCGCTGGCTGCTGGTTTTAAGTAGCGTATTGGTTTGTACAACCATTGTCCGCGCCCAATCCGCCCCCCAGCCTTCGTTGGCGGCTTGGTTAAAAGAAAGCCGCTGGCAGAAACGGGTGCTGCTGCTGTGCGCGCCGACTGCCGACCATGGCTTGCTGCTGCGCCAACGCCAGCTGCTGGCTACTGCCGGCCCCGGCCTGGATGCGCGCGACCTGCTGGTGCGCGAAGTGCTCTTCAGCACGCTGTCGGCTGCTGACCGGCAATACCTCACCCAAACGCTTCGCGTTCCGGCCACTGGCTTCACCGTGGTGCTGCTGGGAAAGGACGGCGGCCCCAAGCGCCGGGAGACGGAGCCGGTGGCCCCGTCCTCGCTTTTTTCAACGATTGACGCCATGCCCATGCGGCAGCAGGAAATGCAAAGCCGTAAGCAGCGGTAGCTAACAGTGCCAGCGAAGTAAGCAAAGGGTTGGTTATGGGTTGAACCCCGGCTGCTCAGTGCTCCGCAGTGGCTAGAACCTGCCCGATTGGTTGATGCTGCGGAGCAGTTGGTTTTGCAGCAGCTGCTCGCGGTAAGCCTCTTCCACGGCCTGCCGGGCTGCTCCGGGCTTGCTGGCTTCGTGGATTAAGCGGTCCGCCTCCTGGCGCAGCTGCAGGGCTTTAACCATGTTGTCGTTGGCCTGGCCCATGGCCCGTAGCCGTTCGGCTTCCGTCATGGAGTAGCGACCGGGATTTTTCAGGGTGGCCATCAATTCGACGCTTTGGGCGGTCATCTCGTCGGCAATCTTTTGGTAGTTGAAGGCGGTTTCCACGTGCTTTTTCTTGAGCACCTCCTCGTAGGCGTAGGCTGACGCAAAGGCTTCCTCGCGCATGCTTTTGTAGTCGCGGTACGTAAAGGACTGGGCTCCGCTGCGGCCAATGTCCAGCCCGGCGAAAGCCCGGTACACCGTTTCCACGTCCTGCTCGGTGCGGCCTTGCAGGGCCTGGCGCAGCCGCTGGGCTTTGCGCACCACGGGCATGTAGTCGGGTTGAGAGCTGGTATTCATGGCCAGGGACCGGCTAAACAGCTCCAGCGGGTTGGCGTAGCGCAGGTCCCGTACTGATTCGACCTTGCGCAGGTTTGCCTGAATCTGGCGCTGCAGCTCCAAGCCCTCAGCGGTAAGCTCTTTTACCTGCCCGGTAATATCGCGGGTAACGCCGGCAATCTGGCGCGCATCCTTAATGACCTGGTAATTGCGGATGGTTTCGCTCCACTGCCGGAGCTGCTTGGCAAATTGCCCGATGTGCACGCCCATGTGCACGGGGTCGTTCACCACAAACTGGGCGGTGGCCTGAAAAGGGGCCGCGATGGTAGCTGTTGCCAATGCGACCGTAATTGTTGTTTTCTTCATTTGCTAAGAAATAATAATAATTGTTTCCTGAGAAATTAATTACTGTACCGGAACCGTCGCGTCCGTGGCTCCGGTAGTAATGAGTACGGGGTAGCCATCGGGTAGGCGCACCTGGCGCAGCTTCTGGCGCGGCGACGAGGCCCGGCCCACCAGGGCCGCGGCTACCCGGCCACCCACGCCTACCACGGAATTAGCGGCGGATGCGGAGCGGTCAATGGCCAGGCCTACTTCCTGGGCGCCGATGGCGCGCACATCGCTCAAGGGATTATCGGCGGCTGGCAGCGGCTGGCGTTTCTGCGGGTCAATCATCAGCCCGGGCAGGTAATGGTAGTCGTAGATGTCGGCCGCGACCCGCGTGGGGCCCAGCCGGCTGATGCGGATGGCCACGTGGTTGCTCTCCACGCTGGCCACGCCGGCGAAGACCAGGTTCTTGGGAAACGTCTGCCCGCTGATAATAGCGTCCTCCACCAGGCGCAGCAGCACCACCGAGCCCGTGCGGATCTTCTGCTCGCCGTTGACCACGGCCTTATAAAAAAGGTCGGGCAGCAGCGGCGACGCACAGGGCCGCCAAGCAGATTTTATGCGAAATGGGAGGAGGCGTCATGAGTAGCTTAATAGAAACAATAATAACGCTCTTTTTTCCAACTTGCGGGCGTCCGTTGTAGTGCCCAATAAACCTGCCAACAGGCCGCAGAAACTCCCTCGCAAGGAGTTCACGAAACTCATGCCCTCTTCGCATTTCGTGAACGTTGAAAGGTGAACGGGTTTCTTAAACTCAGGCTACCCGACTAGTAGCCCGTAGCAGAGTATGCCCCCTTGCGGAAGGTAGACAGGCCCGCGCCGTGGTTTATCACGACCTGGCCCTGGAAACCAGCGCCACCCTGCCCCGGGACGCGAGTCGTACGGCTCATGCCCGCTCCGCTACCAGCCGGTACAGGTCTTGGGCATTTTCAAAAGCGGCGCCCATGGTATTGTTGAAGTAGGCATACACGTCTTTTCCATCTTGGAGGTAGTCGTGTATCTGCTCGGCCTGGTCGTGCAGAAAGTCGCGCTCGTAGGACTCTCGGTAGTTTCCCTGGGGGCCGTGGAAGCGCTTATAGACAAAGTCTGCCCCTTCGTTGAGCCGGGCGTTTCGGGCGGGGCCTTTGTCGTGCAGCACGAGGCTGGCGCCGTGGTGGTCCAGCATATCAACCGTATCATCTGCATACCAGCTTGGGTGGCGAAACTCCACCGCTTTGCGCCACTCGTGGGCGGGGTCTGCCGCTGCAAGCACATTTAAGAGGGCACTGACCGCGTGTAGCTGGCGAATGGTGTTGCTGGGCGGGAACTGAATGAGCAGGCATCCCTTTTTGGGGCCCAACTCACGTGCTGCATCCATAAAGCGGACAATGCCGGAGAAGTCATCGGCAAGAGCGTTGGTGTGCGTGATATCACGCCAAAGCTTGATGGTAAAGTTAAACGCAGGTCCGGTTTCAGCGGCCCAGGCAGCAAACGTTTTGGGCTGGGGTATGCGGTAGAAGGTGCTGTTAATCTCAACCGAGTTAAACAGGGTGGCATAGTAAGTGAGGCGGCTCGTCGCCTGGTAGGCCTCCGGAAAGGTGGCCTTCGGGCCGGGCACTACGATGCCGCTGGTGCCCGTGCGCAGGGTGCCAAGGAGGGCAGGCATGGGAAAGAGGTATAGGGGAGTTTCGTGGTATAACGGTCCACGCGGCCTCGACGTTTTACCCCAAGCGCATCTTCACGGGGTCCCAAAGTATCATCTGCTTGTCATAGTAGCTCTTTTTGCAGGCCCGGCAGGGGGATGCCGCTCGAAGGCCCTGCACGCCGCCGAAGGCAACGAGTTGCGCTACTACGCCGGGTCCCTGCTGCGCCTGCCCGACCAGCGCCCCCTGGGCACGTTCTGCATCATCGACCGCCGGCCGCGCACCTTCACCGCCGCCCAGCAACGGATGCTCGACCTGCTGGCCGCCCTGGTCAGCCAGGCCCCTGCCCTGCGCCTCACCTGCCTGGCCCAGCCCCGGGCAGCGGGAGAAAACCCGCGCCCAGCTGCCGGAAGAACTGCGCGAGTTCACCGCCCTGGTGCGCTACCACTTCACCCGCCACGGGGCCAGATTCCGGGACCCGTCGAGCTGCTGGCCTAGGTTGAACGCCGCTTGCTCGACTTGCAGGATGGGCTTACCAAGCGGCAGTGCTAACGAGCCCAGTGGGCGGACTTTCACTCGTAGAAAAATGCCCAGTCGGGGCCCTTTAACCGAACAAATTCAGCAATGCCTAACGGGTCCACGAAAAGGTCCGAACAGCAAAAGGAGCGTTCAATCGGTCGAGAAAGAATGAGGGTGGTCTGGGCAATACAGCGGGTGTTCTTGGTAAACGCGGCCTTCAGGCAGCGAGTACCACACGCGGCACTCTGGGCGGATAGTGTGTACCCCAAAGGCGTCGCGGGTCAGCCATTTGCCGTGCTTGACCACCGCATAGACCGGGTCGTAGGCGCCCCAATTCGCGCCTTCGTGCAGCAGGGCTTGCACCTGCTTCCCTTCGTCCTCCACATACGCGAATAAGCGGCTGGTTGTCAGGTTTTTTTCCAGCAGCAGGTGCGCGCGGTGTTTCCTGTTCCGCGAGAGCTTCTCGGGGTAGGCAACCCGAAATTTCAGGTCGCGGTCCAACACTTGCTGATAGGCGTTGGCAAATGCCGCCGCGTCCCAGTGGTAGGTTTGGCACAGGTAGCCGACCGCCTCGTGCAAGCACACCAACAGGTAGCGCAGCTTGTCCGCATCCGGCAAGGCATCGTAGGTCGGGGCATGCACCGCTTGGTATACAAGAGCCACCGACCCTGCCATTGAAGGGTAGCGAGGCTGCTGTTCTGCCACCAAGGTGATGCTGATGCGCGACGTCTTCGGGGGCTTGTAGTCGCCCAGGCCCTGCACGTAGAGCTCGCCGATATAGTTAGCCCGGAGCCGAAACAGGTGCGGGCCTTCCGCGGGATAAAAATCGTCGTACAGTGTAATATCGGTTAAGCGGGCCATGTGGGAGAGGTACTGCGGCGTGAACTGCTTCCGTTGGATTACAAAAACGGTCGTCTAAGTCACCAGCTTTTGTCCGAAGAGAGCCATTATGGCAACAAAGAATTTCTGGGGGCTGTCTATGACTAGGAACGCGCGCCGTATTTCTCAAATCTTATCTACTCTGCGTATCATGGACAGGACAGTGCGTCCAGACCGTAGCATAGCGGCGGGGCGAAAATAATGATCCTACCTGCGCAGCTGCTACCAGCCGCCAACCGTCACAAGCCAGAGTGCCCGTTCTACGTTGTAACGAAGAGCTCTACCACAAACGTCCGCACCCTTTGGCGGACCAAGCTGAGCCACGAGCGAAACCACTAACCGTAGCTGCTATGAGGCCTGAATTGTGAGTGTTGTTAAACAAATAGGGAAAACCTCGGAGCGGGCCTATGCGGGTTAGCTCAGCGGATGGCAGGCGGCAATCAGGTCCATGTCCAAGGAAGGTTCGGCCCGCAGGGGCTGGTTGGCGAAGTCGTATTCGCTGTACCGGTTGAGGTGGCGGCAGGAGGGCACGGCGGAAAGCGGGAGCGAGGCCAGCGCGGCGGCCTGGTGCGCGGGCGGCAGCCGGGCCCGGTGCTGGGAGAGGTGCAGCTAGTTCCAGCAGACAATGCCGTTCATCAGCAGGCGCTTGCAAGACTAGGTCACCAGCTGCTCTGAGCGGGTGGCGGCGTGAAACGCCTGGTTGCGCCCGTGCCCGACCGCCGTATCGCTCTAACCTGCGATACGGCGGTCTGCTATCTGTTGCCATGTCATAACTTTGCTTGTACAATTCTACTTTTGTTGAAAGTTGCGGTAACCTTTTCTAGTCAGGAAGCAGACCCGTGGTTTCATTAACTGGTCTACTTTCTTTCGGATGGTAAACTTCTTCGCTGCTTTCCGGCCCGTGTCCTGCATCCATTGGCTGTTGCTTTTCTTACTAGTGGGGTGGGTGAGTGGGGCCCGTGCGCAGACGGTTACTTACTCCTGCACCGGCGGCCCTCAGACCTACGTGGTGCCGGCCGGCGTAACCCAGCTGCAAGTGGTAGCCACGGGTGCAATCGTGGGGTCCGCGGGTGCTATATCCACCAGCGCAGCTGTGGTGCGGGCTACCGTAACGGTAACGCCCAATGAAATTCTTACGGTGGTGGTGGGCAGCCACGGCGCGTCTGGTGGTGTGCCCTGCGGTGGCGGTGGCGGTGGCGGGGGGATTCCTATCGGCTACAACGGAGGAGGCGGGAATGGCGGCAACGGCACCGGTGCTGGCGCTACCGACCTGCGGCGCAGCGGCGCCAGCACCGGCGACTACCTCTCGAGCCGCAATGCACTGCTGGTGGCGGGTGGCGCCGGTTCCGAAACCAGCAACCCTTGTGTGGAGCATTACAATTTTGGTGGGGCCGGTGGTACCCCTATTGGGGGCAATGGCTCCACTATTTCCGACATTACCTATATAGGCCGCGGCGCTACGCAAACCGCGCCGGGCACGTCGCAGCGCGGCGCAGCGGGCAACAATAACGTTGGCGGTGCGGGTGCAAACGGCGGCGGCGGCGGCGGCGGCGGTTATTACGGCGGCGGCGGCGGGGCTTACAATGGCAGTACCAGTAACTTTATCGGCGGCGGCGGGGGCGGCGGCTCGTCGTGGGTAATGCCCACCGGGAGCAGTGCCATCAGCTACGGGACCACCAGTACTATTGATTATTACGGCGGGTCCATGACCATTACGGCCCCACAAACAGCCGCCCCCGTCGTGACGGCGCCGGCCAATGGCAGCTCCACCGCCTCCACCACGCCCACCTACAGCGGCACGGCCCCGGCCGGCAGCACGGTGCGCGTGTTCCTCAGCGGTGCCTTGCAGGGCACCGTCACGGCCACGGCGGGCGGCACGTTTAGCTTAGTGCAGCCCACGGCCCTGGCCCCCGGCACCTACACGGTGCTGGCCACGGCCCAAAGCGCGGGCCAGGCCGTGAGTCCCAATTCCAACACGAACAGCTTCACGGTAACCGTCCCCGCCCCGACCATCAGCAGCTTTACGCCCGGCAGCGGCCCCACCGGCACCGCCGTCGCCGTGACCGGCACCAACCTAAGCAACCCGACCACCGTGCGCGTGAACGGCACGGCCGGCACCGTGCTGGGCACCCCCGCGGCTACCAGTACGGGCTTCAGCTTCGCGGTGGGCGCGGGCAGCACCAGCGGAGCCGTGACGCTAGCCACGGCGGGCGGCGTTGCCACCTCCACGCTCACGCCCGTGCTGCGCCTGCAAGCCACCGGCGGCAGCGCCGGCGACCGTACCGTGTACCTCGACCAAGTGGAGCTGCTCAACGCCAGCGGCACGGTGGTGAGCGGGGGCGTGGCCAACGGCAGCTTCGAAACGGGGGCTCCCGCGGGCGCCATCACCTACAGCCCGACCACGGTCACGGGCTGGACCTTTGCCGGCAACGGCGGCAACGCGGCCATCTCGACCACGGCCAGCCCCTTTTCCCCGCCCGCCCCGCCCGACGGCACGGCCCGCCTGGCGCTGTTGCAGCTGGCCGGCCCCTACGTGGAGCAAGCCCTGAGCTTGGCTGCCGGCACTTACCGGGTGCGCTTCCAGCTGGCCCAGCGCCAATGCTGCGGCGCCGGCCCCTACGACTTGGGCGTGCAGGTCTCGATTAACGGAGTGGCGCTGGGAGCGACCCTCCTGAACACCGCCGCCGGCTACGTGCAGGTGGTATCGGTGCCCTTCTCGGTGTCGGCGGCCGGGGTGTTCACCGTGTGCCCGGCCCCCGTGGCCACGGCCCGGGACGTAAGCGCCCCGCTCGACGCCACTAGTACCGTCGCTGTCACGACCGCCCAGGTAAACAACGGCAGCACGGCTAACTGCGGCCCCGCCCCCGCCAGCGCCCTGAGCCTGCAGAAATACGTGGTCGGTACTATTTCCGGGGAAGTAGCCCAGAACGGCACGCTCACGCTTACGGCTCCCAACGGCGGCATCTTCACGGCCATCAGATTTGCCAGCTACGGCACGCCCACGGGCACGTCCGGCAACTACGCCGTCAGCGCCTGCCACGCCAGCAACAGCACGACCGTCGTAGGCAATGCCCTGCTGGGCAACAACACGGGCAGCATCGTTGCCAACGCCACCACCTTTGGCGACCCTTGTCCGGGCACGACCAAGAAGCTGGCCGTGACGGCGACCTACGAGTATTATGCGGCCGCCGCTACCGCCGCCACTTCCCTCACGTATACCTGTGCCGAAACCGGCCCGCACTACGTGCAATTGGTGGTGACCGACGCCGGCGGCAATCGCAGTACCGCCCGGGCCAAAGTAACGGTGAGTGTACCGGCCACCCCCACCACCACGTGGCTGGGGGCCAGCTCCGACTGGACGAACTGCGCCAACTGGAGCTTCGGCAAAGTGCCCGATGCGGCCACCAGCGTTGTGATTCCCACCGGCCGGACCAGCTACCCCAGCCTGCCAGCCGGCACCTACCCGGTGAATGGCCTGACCATCGACGCGGGCGGCGCGCTGACGGTGGGCAGCACTGCCACGCTGCAGGTAAACGGCGGCTTCACCAACAACGGCACGGCCACCCTAAGCGGCACGTTGGCCTTTGTGGGCAGCGCCGCCACCCAAACCTTGGGCCACGCCGGCGGCTTTACCACGGTGGTCGTCAACAAGCCCAGCGGCACGGTGCAGCTCAGCCAGCACCTGACCATCAACGGGGCCCTGACCCTGAGCAGCGGCACGCTCACGACCGGCGCCTATCAGGTGAACTTAGGCGGCTCGGCAACCCTGAGCGAAACCGCCACCAGCTACGTGACCGGCAAAGTGGTGGTCAGCCGTACCCTGACGCCCGGCACGGCGCAGACGTTCGGCGGGCTGGGCTTGACGCTGACGCCCGCCCCCGGCTCGACGGCGCCCGGTGCCACTCAGGTTACACGCGTGACGGGCTCGGCCCTGAGCGGCACGGGCTCGAGCCAGAGCATCCGGCGTTACTACGACATCGTGGCCACCCAGAACACGGGCCTGAACGTGACGATGGCTTTCCGCTACCTCGACCACGAGCTCAACGGCATCGCGCCGGCCAACCTGGCCTTGTTCAAGTCCACGAGCGGCACGGCCGGCCCGTGGCAACCGCAGGGTCCGGTCACGCTAAGCGCGAACGTGGTGACCAAGACCGGCATCAATGGCTTCTCGGTCTGGACGCTGGGCAGTACCCTCAATCCGCTGCCGGTGGAGCTCGTCAGCTTCACGGCCGAGCGCCAGGGCGCGGCGGCCGTGCGCCTGGCCTGGACCACGGCCGCGGAAGCGAACAGCCAGCAGTTTGAGGTGGAGCGCAGCAACGACGGCGTGGCCTTCGCCCGCGTGGGCACGGTGGCGGCGGCCGGCAGCAGCAACGCCCCGCGCCGCTACGGCTGGCTCGATGCCCAGCTGCCGGCCGGCGCGGGGCTGCTCTACTACCGCCTGCGGCTGGTCGATACCGACGGCACATTCGATACCTCGCCGGTGCAAGCTGTCGCGCTTCCGGGCTCGTCGGCCCGCGGCCTGGCCCTGGCGCCCAACCCGGGCCGGGCCACCACCCTGACCGGGGCCGCCGCCGGGGCGGCGGTGCAGGTATACAGCGTGCACGGGCAGTTGATGCTCTCGGCCACGGCCGATGCTACGGGCACGGCCCGTCTGGTGCTGCCGTCTGCGTTGCCGGCAGGCGTGTATGTGGTGCGCAGCGGCCGCCAGGCCGTGCGCCTGGCCGTGGAATAGGCCAGTTGCTAAAAGATAAAAATGCCTCGGCGTCTGACGTCGGACATTTTTACATGAAAAATATTTTAAGGCGTGGCCCTCTATCCAGAGCCTAGGGCGTGGTGCAGACTTCAACGTACGACGTCGAGTGCATCCTGCACCTGCACGCACTGGGTGTACCGCTGGTTCGACTTGACACCCTCGTCTTCCTGCCTTATCGGCCCTGATGCGGTTATTTGAGGATGTGTTTAATAAGTCGCATTAGCTACCCTGGTTAACATAGTTTGACTTCTACGACAGCGGTAAGTTTGATCTCAGCACCTTACCCCCACTCGGGTGCCACTTGGCATACGGCATGATAACGGGCCCTTAGCGGTTCCTATCCGAACGACGGTGGCTGTTTAAATTTAAATTACCGCCCTAACATATGTTTATGTATTTCGTTTTGTTAGCAGCCCTGACCACCGCACTACTAGTTACTTGGTGGTTTATGCGCAAACAAGCGCAGCAGAAGCGCGCCCCGAAACGCCTTTCCATTGCGGTGACCGAAGGCATTGCCATGGTTACGCTGCCTGCCGCCTACCAGGTGGAGGACGAGGCGGTGCTGTGGGAGTTCCTGCGGGGCAAGGAAGCGGCGGCGAACCGCGCCCGCGTACACAGCCTGCTCTACGACTGCTGCGCGTGGCGGTGGTCCAATGTGTTGGGAGTTGAAATGGCAATGTGGCAGGCCGAAGCGGATTGGACGGGCGACACTATTTTTTGCCAGTTAAGCCCGGAAATGAAGTCGGTGATGGACCTGTTGCTACGGGAGGAGCACCGGCCGGAAAACCCGGTAACCTTTCGTCCATGCCTCTACTTTGCGACCGTGGAAGAAGGATTGACTTATGCCCGAGCTAAGCAAGCCTGAACGGCGCTACATGCCCTTCTTTCGGTGAACGAAAGAAGCCAGCCCTACCCCTGGTGTCCAGCAGCCCTTTGCAACGCAGGATGTGTTTCGTAGACGCGAAAGCAAGTACTTTTCCGGGCCTAGGCAAATAGAACTTTAGGAAAAGTGGGGCAGTGCAACCAGCGCGGGGTTCATCTGGGTTCTGTCGCTTTACGTAATGGCCCTTCTAGAATTTAGTGCAGCCCGATCATTTGGCTTATGAGTAGCGTTTTCGGGAAGTCAATCGATGCGGTTCCGCCACGCTTCGTCATGGTTGATTAACGCAATAGCAATGCCGTAATTGAATTCTAGTCCCCGTATAGTGTCGTGATTCATGCTCACCAGGAGGGATTGGTTGCCCTGGATGAGCAGGACGGTGTCCCGTTGGTAGCGACCGAAATCCACATGAATAGTGTGTCGGCCTGGGCATACGGAAAAGTCTTTGACCCAATATTCGGAACCCGTTTTGAGGCTGGCGTAGGAGTCCTGCACGAGTAAAGAATCATTGAGGATAATTCGTGCTTGAGCCAAGGTATCGATGAAACTATCATTGTTCACAGACAACGCTACAGGCCGTCGTTGGCATGTTCTGTTGCGTACCGATGACTGCTGACAGCCCAACTGCAAGCCACCCAGGAGCAAACAAACAAATAACAGCTTCATTGAATGGGGAGCAAAGACGCTACCTTTTTGCCAAGCACAAGTTAGACAAAATGAAGAGTTGCAACTCCTATCAAGCGGAGGCATATAGCGGAATCCTTTCTAAACATAAGTTTAGTTATACACGCCACCTTGGAAAAGTGGTGGTTTTGGCCTTCCTAAGCGTGAGGCTGCCGGCGTGGTACTTTGCCTGGTATAGAGCTGCCATTGGGGTATTTACGTATCTCCAGGTATTGCAGTAAGCTCACTCCACAAAGAGCCCTAGCTGTTCAATTTTTCGGAAACACTCTGGGTCTGGGACCTCGAATCCTAAGTGCATGTAGAAGTCGTAGCCAAATTCTAGGGCTTTGGTCTAAGTGTCGTCAACCAACCGAAACCAGAGGCATTCGCGCAGAGCTAAGGCCACCAGGGCCCCTAAATCTGAATAGGGAAAGGAGCAAACGTTGTTTTCAACTTGCTTATATACTGCTGTGAGCGCCTCGTCCATCTCACCTGCCCAGTGGACTTCCACGGACTCGAGTTTGACCTGCGCCGCACCCGCGAAAAAGAGTTGCGCAGCCTGGACATACCGCGCTTCGACGGCCAGATACTCTTCAAGGCGTAAACGCTGGCCAGCAAACTCGTCGCCCACCTGAGTAAACAGGTACCACTCGTCGGGCAAGTAGTGACCCTTTGCGTTGCGAAAAAGGGGATTATACTTGGTCACCTGCTTATAAAACGAGCTTTTGTGCATCGCATACTCCAGAGGAAATGTAGATGGGTAGCTAAGGCCTCTGGGCTCCGAAATTACCAATTTCCTAACCGTGCACTAAGGTTGCAGATTAGCTTACCCAAACGGTAGTTGAAACAGTCAGCAGGCTTTTTACATACTGGAGAGGACGGTTTACAGCACGTAAAAGCGCCTACCTCCTTATCCCACCGCCGCGGCTGTGCTGCTGCGGGGCTTGGTGGATGCGCTGCTGGGCCACCTGGCGCTGCGCTTCCTGCTCCAGCTGCGGGTCAAGCTTCGATTAGGTCCGATCACACGGGCTTATGGAACGTGACACCTCCGGCTAGCTCTGCGTTAGCCCTGGCTGTCGGGGGTGGCGCGCTCCCAGAGCCGTTGCACCTGCTTGTGGGTGTAGGCCGCTCCGCGCCGGGTGCGGAACCCTAGGGCGTTGAGCTCCGCCGCGACCTGGCTGTAGCTCGCCTGCTGGGCCATCCTGGCGACGACCAGCGCCGTGGCCTGCCGGTTGGCCTCACTGCTGCGGGCGTTGGTCTGACGTGCTTCTAATCCCTTCTGCCGGGCTTCAGCGGTCAGGTTTTGCGGCGAGCCCAACGGCCGGCCCTGGCTTTTGAGCACGGCCAGCGCCTTGCGCGTGCGCTCCGAGATCAGGTCGCGCTCCTGCTCCGCGAGGGCGGCGAAGATGTGCACGGTGAACTTGTTGGCCTGCGGCTGGTCGGTGGCCACGAACTCCACCCCCGCGTCCATCAGGGAAGCAATAAACGAGACGTTGCGGCTGAGCCGGTCGAGCTTGGCGATGACCAGCACCGCCCCGTGCGCCTTGGCCAGCTGCATGGCTTGCTGCAACTGCGGCCGGGCGGCGTGCTTGCCCGACTCTACCTCCGTGAACTCCCCCAGCAGTACCCCGTCCTTGATGAACGCCTGCACCATGTTGCGCTGCGCTTCCAGCCCCAGCCCGGACTGTCCCTGCTTGGCGGTGCTCACGCGGTAGTAGGCGACGAAGGCGGGCATAGGTGGGCAGTGGGCAGGTGGGAGTGCGGTAAAGGTAGCGGCTGCTTGGACATTTTATAAACGAGCGTTTATGTAGTGTCCTGAGGTCTGCTAGCGGATTATGGCGACGGGTTACTGGAAGGGTGTTTGCGAATTAGGGTTGGCGGTTTAAGCAGATACTTTATCTCGCCACATCTGTGCCCCCGTTGCCCAATAGCCTTAATCCCTATCGACGTTTGCCTGTAGTCCTGTTTCAAGATCTTTTCACTGCGCAGCCCAATGCTTTTGTCGTCGTAACCTTAATAGCTTGCCCGGCTTCCAAGGCGTTAATGGCATCTTCAACGTATAATGCCTTTTGGTTATTTCTGTTCCAATTATCGTTGTCCAAGGCCCCGGTATACAATACCCGGTATTTAGAAGTTTCTTTTGTCAAAAGAAAGAAATGTGGGGTTGCCCTCGCTCCAAACTGGTTGGTAACTAGTTGTCCTTCATCAAACAAGAAAGGAAAAGTAAAGCCTTTGGTTTGGGCCTTTTTCTGCATCTGCTCAAATGACTCACCCGAAAAAAGCCGTGGTGGATTGGGATTGATCGCAATAACAGGATAGCCCTTGGGCTTGTATTTTTTATCCAGTGCTATGATGCGATCTTCGTACTTGATGGCAACGGGACAGGTATTGCAGGTAAAAACCACGATTATCCCCTTGGCTTCGGGGTAATCTTCCAGCGAGACCATTCGCCCGTCGATATTTTTTAGCTTAAATCCAGCAGTGCTATCTCCCGGCTCAAGCGTTTTTATTACGCTTTCATCGGTGTTTGCACAGGATAAAAAAACAAAGAAGCCCAGCAATGTGAACGAGTTTTTCATGGGAGGTTATTTGAAGCGTTGATACTCTTGTAAAAGCGTTGAATAGGTGAATTCCTTTTCAAGCAGCTTTTGGGTTTTGCCTTTTACAAAAAGGGTTGCGGGAATAGAGCCGCTCCACGTTTTGTTTACCTTGTCGATGTAGACCTGAGGGTCTATTTCATCCAGAAGAAACACTTCAGTTCTCAGTCCAGACCGCTTTACCAAGGGTGTTACCGACTTATTTAATCGATCTTTACTATCAACGCTAACCAGGAGCACTTTTAGCTTCTCGGCCTTTTTCTGCTGCTGCAGTTTTTCAAAGTGGGGCAGCTCTTTTATGCAGGGTGCACACCACGTGGCCCAGAAGTTGATAATATAAGTAGTGTCCTTGCCCTGCTTTATTCGCTTGTTTAAGCGATCGACGGTCAGTAGCTCTACCTTCTGACCAAAACCAGCGGTTGCTGTCAACAGAAACAGGATCAATATCAAGTAGGACTTCATGGTGGTTTTGCTTTCGTGCGGCGAGCAGCGGTACCCTGGTGCGGGGAATTAATTTTCAGGATCGGGAAGGTGGCGGTGTCCCAAACCCGACCGCTTAGTCGATAGGTCCTGGCCGCGCAACCCGGCCCTCCCCCACCCTCGCGGAGGAAAGCTTGGAGCTGCTGCCTGGCTGTGGCGGGTGATTTAAAGCAATGAATTCTGGCGGCTTCTGGGTCAGTTGCTTCCCGGCCCGTTGTCGCCGTCGCCGGTTTTCTGGTCGTCGTTGCCGATGCTGCGCTTGGGGCGGCTGGGCTTGTTTTCCACCTTGCCGAAGCGGTAGGCGAAGGCCACGCGCACGCCGCGGTTGTAGACGTAGGTGGTGTTGGCCGACACCGACTGGCCATTGTCAAATTGAGTGGCCAAGCGAGCGTAGCGGCCGAACGGGTTGTCGGCGTTCAGGGTCAGGTCGCCTTTGCCCTGCCACAGTTCTTTGCGCAGGCTCAATGAGTAGGTCCGCCAGGGCGAATTGCGGCCCTGCAGTTGGATGCGCGGCGAGTTGACCATGGCAAACAGCCGGGCACTAAAGCCTTTGCCCAGCTTGTAGCCCGTGTTGAGGTTAGCCGAGTACACCACGCCGCGGTTGCTGGTGTTTAGCAGGTTGCTGCGCAGGTACACGTAGTAGGCGCTGAGGTTGCCGCTGATGTTCCACTTGGGCCGGGGCTTGGCCGAGCCGAACAGGTTGAGGCCGTAAGTCTGGTTGCGGGCTACGTTCCCGTAGGTGGTGAGCACCCGGCCGGCATCGTCGGTGCTGTACACTTGCTCGATGGCGTTGTTGGTCTGCCGCGTGAACAACGACACGTTAAGGCTGGTACCCTTGGCCAGGGTATTCCAGTTCAGCTCGTAGTTGTCGGTGAATTCCGCGTCGAGCTCGGGGTTGCCCTGCTGAATGGTGCGCGGGTCCGACTCGTTGCGGTACGGGTTGAGAAAGAAGATGCTGGGACGCTGGATGCGGCGCGAGTACGTGGCCCGCAGCGAGGAGCCCGGCTGCTTGAGGTTGCGCGTCAGGGCCAGGTTGGGCAGCACGTTGGTGTAGCCCAGCCGGAACTCGTTTTCCTGGCTCTGGAAGTTGCCGCGCAGGTCGGTGCGCTCCACGCGAACGCCCAGGCGCGCGCTGTACTTTTTGCCCACGCTCAGGCCGTAGGTGGTGTAGCCGGCCAGCACGTCCTGGTCGTAGTTGAACTTATTGCTCAGGCTGGGCTCCAGGCCGAATACGCCGGTGCCCGGGTTGGTGCGGAACACCTCGTAGTCGCTCAGCACCGTGCGCTGAATCATCTTGGCGCCTACTTCCACGGTTTGTGCCGCCCCCATGGGGTGCACGTAGTCGGTTTGCAGGGTTGTTTCGAGGTTGCGGGCTAGGTTGGGGCTTTCCTCGCGGTAGTTGGGGTTGTTGAAGTCGGGGTTCAGGAGCGGAAACTGCGTCACGTCGTATTCGCTCTGCCGGCGGTTGCGGCTATGCTGGGCCAGCACGGTCCACTCGCGTCGGCTTTTGCCGAAGCTGCGAGTGTAGGAGCCCTGCAGGTCGTAGGTGCGCACGGCATTATTGACTACTTGCTCGCGGGTGTAGTTGCCAAACAGCGGTTGGGTGGTCGTGGGCTGGCCTTCGTCCAGGGTGTAGCGGTTGTTGACGTCGATGTCGAAGCGGTTGGTGAGCAGGGCAGTGCTGAAGGTCAGGCCAAAGGCGTGGTTGGGAGCGGGCTCGTATTCCAGGCCAATGCGCCCCTGGCTACCCGCGCCCAGGCCCCAGGCGTCGTTGCGCTGAAACAGGCGGCCCGTGGTAAGTAGTGGCTGCCCGTTTACCTCGGTGCGCACGTCCCGGTCCACGCGGCTGATTTCCTGGGCCCTGGGAGCGTAGAAGGCCGCACCATTCAGGGCGGTGGTCAGGGCCAGCTTGCCTTGGCGCACGTTCAGGGTCAGGTTGGCGTTGGTGTTGCGGGTGCCCAGGGCCAGGCCCGCGCTGCCGTTCACGCCCTGCAGGTTGTTTTCCTTGAGCACGATGTTGATGATGCCGGCCGAGCCTTCGCCGTCGTACTTGGCCGAAGGCGAGGTAATCACCTCCACGCTCTTGATCTGATCGGCGGGCAGCTGCTTAAGGGCCGTGGCCAGGTCGCCCGCCACCGCCGCGGAGGGCTTGCCGTTTAGCAGGATGGTCACGTTGCCTGAGCCGCGCAGCTGTAGGTTGCCGTCGGGGTCCACGCTCACCATGGGGGCTTTGCGCAGCACGTCGGCCGCGGTGCCACCTTGGTTGGTGGCGTCCTGGGCGGCGTTGTACACCAGGCGGTCGGGCTTGCTTTCTACCACGGACCGCTCGCCGGTCACGGTTACTTCGTTTAGCTCCCGGGCGGCAGCCGTCAACGCCACGCTGCCCAGGTCGACCACCATTTTGCCGTCGGCCAGCGTTACCGGCTGCGTTACGCTGCCGTAGCCGAGGAAGCTTATCTGCAGGCGGTACGCGCCCGGGGCCAGGCCCTTCAGGGAAAAGCGGCCTTTCTCGTCAGCCACGGTGCCGTCTACCGGCTTGCTGCCGCTGGCCGGCAGCAGGGCCACGGTGGCAAACTCCACCGGCTTGTTGGTGGCGCCGTCCAGCACCACGCCGCTGATGCGGCCGTTGCCGCGCGCAGCAGGGAGCGGGCTCAGGACCGGAGCCACGGCCGGCGCGCCCGGAGCGCCAGTCGGGATACCGGCAGGACCCCCTGCGGGCCGGGATGCCGGGGCCGCAGGCACCTGAGCAGCGGCTTCAGTAGCCAGGGCACTGGCTAGCGCCATCACCCACAGGAAGCGGTGGCTCAGTAGTATTTTGCTAGCGCAGGTCAGGGCCTGAGCCGGGGGCCGGGCGGAGGGGTTTTTCATAGAAACCGGGGTGAAAGTCGGGAACTGTCCCAAACCTATTCCCTCCCCTGCCCCATTGCCCGCCTTACCTAATGAACGGCGCTATTCCCTTACCAACGGCGCTAAGCCGCGCCCCGTGGGATGCCCTGGGCTTATCCGTGTCCTCGTTTTCTGGAGTTGGGTAACCCAGCGCGGGCCGCCCGGCTCGGGCTGGGCCGACATGGCGCGCTCCCCTAGGCGGTCAGCCCAGCGCCTGTTTAAGTTCCTTGTACCGCTCGCGCCCGACCGGCAGGACGGTCCCGCTGAGCAGTTCCAGCTCGTACTTGCTGGAGCCGTGGCTGAGCAACTGGCGCACGTCCACCAGGCGCACGATGTAGGACTTGTGCACGCGCTGAAAATCCGGGGGTAGTACCTCCTGCAGGCGCTGCAGCGACTTGTCGTGGAGTTCCACCGTGCCGTTGCGCAGGTGCAGCTCAGAGTAGATGCCGGCGCCCTTGATGAAGAGAACCTCGTCGATGTCGAGCAG
Organism: Hymenobacter sp. FMD4; assembly: GCF_058932745.1. Lineage (NCBI taxonomy): Bacteria > Pseudomonadati > Bacteroidota > Cytophagia > Cytophagales > Hymenobacteraceae > Hymenobacter > Hymenobacter sp. FMD4. Next base: position 44,016 of record NZ_JBZYWH010000010.1, on the reverse strand, counting down.
CCGCAGGGCGTTGCGGCGGCGCACGGCCAGGTATTTGAGCGGCGCGGCCGCGCGTGGTTCGCGGTGGTCGAAACGCGCCAAGGCCTTTTGCAGCCGCTCGGCGGTCACCGGCTTGCCCACGAAGTCCAGCACGCCGTAGTCAAAGGCCTCGATGGCGCGCTGCCTGTTGGCCGAGACAACAATGGTGTGAAACGAGCCGGCAACGGCCTGCTGCAGCAGCTCGAAGCCGTCTTGCCCGTTCAGGTTCAAGTCAAGCAGCAGCAGGTCGACGGGCGTATCCTGCAGAAAAAACTGCGCGCTTTCCAGCGAAGGCTGCACGGCCACGCTGCTGAGCCGCTCGCCCAGCACTTCGCGCAGCAGGCGTACGATGCGGCTGGCTACCAGGGCCTCGTCTTCGACAATGAGCACGCGCATGGCCCTAATGCGAGGTTTCCAACAGGTCGATTTCCACGGCCCAGCCGTCATGCACCGGGGCCGAGCGCAGGCGCCACGCGCCGGGGAAGGACTCTTCCAGGCGCATCTTGACGTAGCGCGAGCCGGTGCCTTCCACTACGGGACGGCTGCAGGCGGCCGCGTCGCTGTCGTTGAAAAGCCGGTAGCGGACGCCCTGGCCCAGCGGCTCCTTGGTGAGCACAAAGCGCCCGGTGCCGCGCCGGGCGTAGCCGTGCGTCAAGCCGTTTTCGATCAGGGTGTGGAAGGTGGCCGGCGGCACTTGTTCCGTGCCGAGCAGGCCGCGGGTTTCGAGCACAAATTCCGACTGCCGGCGGAAGCCCATGATTTGAAGGTGGGTGCGGCAGATCTGCAGCTCGTCCTCGATGGAAATGAGTTTTTCCTCGGCGATGCTGGACACCAACTCAAATTCAGCGGCCAGAGCGTCGATGAGTTGATTGGCCTGCCGGGGGTTCTGCTCAATGAGCTCCTGCAGGGACATGAGCGTGTTGAGCAGAAAGTGCGGCTGGATGTTTTTGCGCAACAGCTCGTTTTCCAGGCGTGCCGAGCGCAGCTGCGCCGCTTGCTGCTCCCGGTAACGTTTCACCAGCTGCCGCCCGATGGAAAACGCCATGATGCCGATAAAGCACACAATGCCCCAGTAGTAGCCCAGCGGCAGCAGCCAGAGGTAGCCCAGAAACGTCACTCCGGTCAGGCCCACGATGCCGGCCAGCGCCCAGCGGCTGACTTCGCGCTTAAGCCGCACGGCCAGCAGTCCGGCCGCCACCAACACCACCGTAAAGACGGCAAAGTACAAGCCTACGGGCAACCACCCGTACGCGGCTATTGAAAACGCCAGGGCCCCGGTCAGCCACCAGCGTCCCTGCGGCAGGCGAAACTCCAGCACCAAAAACGCCAGCAGGCACAGGTTGTTGGCCAGCAGGGCCAGGTACGAGACGTCGTGAACCAGTAGAAAGTAGGCGGCCTGGCTGGCATCGGGTGCGGTACCCCGCAGGCCCCCGTAGATTTTCAGGGCGTGCAAGGCGCAGTAGGCGCTTAAAAACAAGTAAGACCGCTGGCGCGCAAAGCCGAGGTACAACAGCCCGCAAAAAAGGGCGGAGGCGCCCAGGATCCCGATGATGAGCGTAGCCGAGGACGTCTCCTGCTGCTGCCGGGCAAGCAAGTGCGGCCAGGTGGTCAGGGTGGCAACCGGCTGCCAGGGCCGGTCGGCAAATTGCTGGTTGGACACGCGCACCAGCAGCGTGTGCGCCCCGGCCTGCGCTTGCGCCGGGGTGAGGGGCAGTTGCTGGTGCCAGCGCCCCGGCTGCTCTCCCCGGGACCCAAGCCGGCCGTTGCGCTGTAGCAGCTGGCCGTCCCAGTACACCTCCGAGGCGGTGCTCCAACCCTGCAGCACCAGCAGAACGGGGTCGTGGCTTTGGGACTCGCTGATGGTCACCCGTGAGCGCACCCAAAACTCTCGGGCGGGGCTGTGCTGCCCGTCGACGGCGGTGTTGCACCAGTACGCGGGCCGCCACGGGCCGGTGTTGTCGGGCCGCTCAAGCGCGCTTGCACCAGCCGGCTGCCACCACCAGCGCGCCAGCCTTAGTGATGTCGGGGCAGTGGCTTGGGCGCGCGCTGCCTGACCTAGGCTGAAAAGCAGCCCAAAAAAAAGGAGAAAGCGTACCACCGGTGCAGGAGAATTAAAGAGTCCTGTAAGTTAAATGTATTCGGCACACCCGCCAGCTTTTCCTTCCGCTGGCCCGGCACCCCTTAGGCACCGGCGAGCCTAGGTCGTATACCGACAAGCCGTTTTGCATTCCCTCTTGAATGAGCAGGTTTCTCCATCCCCCTCATTTGGAAAATTTAATTTAAGCAAGTGCAGCCGCTAAGGCATTTGAGCTGTCAAGACTCAAGGGAAGGGTTATTTCACTTGCGTACCTCGAATCCGGATGCCTATCTCCACTGCTGTCGTTGATGAAGCCCTGCTGGCCGCGTGCCGGCGCGGGGAGTCAGCGGCGCAGTATGTGCTCTACCAGAAGCTTGCCAGCACCCTACTGGGCGTGTGTTTGCGCTATTGCCCCACCCAGGCCGAAGCCGAGGACGCGCTGCAGGAAACCTTCGTCAAAATCTTTACCCGCCTCGAACAATACCGGGGAGAGGGCCCATTCGAGGCCTGGGCGCATCGCGTTGCCGTGACCACGACCCTAAACGCCACCAAGCAGCACCGCCTGCGCCACCCCGCCTGCAGCGTTGACTTGGACGAATTGACGGGCCATTTGCCTGCCTCGGATTCCACGGGGCTGGAGCAGCTGGCTGCCAGCGACCTCATCGCGGTGGTGCAAACCCTGCCCCTGGGCTACCGCACCGTCCTGAACCTCTACGCCGTGGAAGGCTACTCGCACCCGGAAATTGCCGCGCTGCTGGGCATCACGGAAAGCACGTCCAAATCGCAGCTGACCCGCGCCCGTCGCTTGCTCGAAACCCGCTTGGTGGCCGCCCACCGCATCCGAACCCCATGAACGACCGAGACCCCGACGACTTGTTTGACGCTTTGCGCCGCGCCTGGGCCGACTCCCACCCGCAGCCGCCGGCCTCGCTGTGGAACCGCGTTCAGGCGCAGGTCCCTCCCCGTGCCGTTCAACCCCAGCTTCGGCGCCGCAAACGGCAGGTAGGCTGGCTGCTGGGCTTGCTACTGCTTTTGGTGAGCGGCCTGAGCTGGCACTTTTGGCCCGCGCCAGACTCGCGTTTGCGGGAACCTCACCGCGGCAGCAGTGCCAGCCAAGCGCCGCGGGCAGCTTCCAAACAAAAACCCGTGGCAGGAAATGGAGCGGGGTTGAGCCAACGCGACACCACCCCTTCTCTTATCTATCCACCCGGCCCGGCTTCTCCAGCCCCGACGGTGGCTGAGCGGGCTAAGGCTGGTAATGGCCGCGGGTCAAGGTCGCCTGTCGCCACCAACTTGTTCGGGACGGATTCGAGCGCCGCCGCGACCAGGATTTCGCCAAGTCAAAAGGCCGTAGCAGCCTACCCCCTAATGCCCACCACCGGATCACCGTCGGCTACCCGGCGCACCCGGGCCGCGCAGCCGCGGACCCCGGCTGGCACGGTGCTGCCAGGCAGCCGGGCGCGCCGGCTGCGAAAGCCAGTGGTGCTGGCTCAACTGCCCGACCGGCGCCCCAGCCTGGCCCGTACCAGGGAAACAAGTTCCGAATCGCCTTCTTCAAAGCATGGCTTGGTTTTACCGGAGCTCCGAGCTGCCCAAAGCCAGGCCGTACAAAACCAGTCCGAACAAAACCAGTCCGGATTCGTGACCAGGACCAGGCAGTCGCGCGACTCGGCACGCTCTTCCTCGCCTCGCGCGCTCGAAAAGGCGGAAGCCGTGGCTGGTCGTGCCGAACCGGCTGGCCTGGCTGCCGAAGGGCACCCCGCCCTGCCCGGGCCCGACACGACGGCCTTTGACTTGCTAGCCCTGCGCAGGGTAGCCCTAGCCGCCGCTGCGTTTCCGTTACCCGACCCGCACCTGCGCGCTGACACCTCAATCGTAAAACCAGTTCCCCCACTACTCAGGCGTTGGTCTATCCAGGTGTTGACCGGCCCGGCCCGTAGCTACCGGCGGTTGGGAAATGAGAAATTTACCCTCTGGGGGCGTCCCGCCTCCCTGCCGCCCTTTCCCATCCGCTTAGGACCGGGGGCCCCAGCCGCCAACCGGCGCGCGGAGTATGAGCAACCCGGTATCGGTTGGAGTTTGCAGCTCCAGGCGCACCGCATGCTGACGGGACGTTGGGGCCTGAGCGCAGGGGTGGGCTATCAGGAATACGCGGTGGAGAGCATGTATCCGGTGCTCCCGGTGGTCCTGCTTCCCGGTGGGAGGCTGGCTCCTCCGTACACTGCCCGCGACACCTACCGCCTGGTAAGCGTACCGGTGCGCGTGAACTATACCCTCGGCCGGGTGGGTCGCCTGTGGTACGGCCTGCTGGCTGGCCCGGACCTGGCCCTGTACGTAGGGGGGACCAGCGCCGGCACCGGGCAGAGCCCGCGGGCCTGGCGCACCGCTGGAAGCCCTTACCGCCCGCTCCACGTGGCCCTGAATGCGGGGCTGGACCTGCGCTACCAGCTCGGGCCTGGTCTGCAGGCCAGCGTGCAGCCCAACGCGACTGCCTACCTCAGCTCGCTGACGAAACCGGAGACCGGGCTGGCGCGCCGGCGTTTGCAAGCCGTGGGCATGCAAGTGGGCCTATCCTACGGCTTCCCTACGCGCCAGCGGTGAGTCCCCGGGGCTGATCGGCCCCATAAGACCCTTGCCACCGGTGGGGCCACCTGCCGGACACCGGCTTCAACAGCTGCTTTCCGGGTGTACCCGACCCTGCCTTGCCCCCTCACCTTTCTGCTGTACCCCTATGCTCAAACGTTTACTTTCCCTGCGCCGGGCCGTGCTGGCCGGCGCGCTGGTTGCCTGCCTGGCCACGCCGGGGCGGGCGCAAACCCCGGGCGTCAACGAACGGACCGCCCCCGGCCCCGAGCTCCCCTGCGGGTTTGACCGCGTGCAGCAGCCCGGCGACAAGGAGCAGTACCGCCGCCTTCTGCAGGAGGCCGCCCGGCTCAGCCTTTCCGAGCAGGCCCGGGGGCTGGCTCTGCCCGACGTGACGGTGCCCGTGGTGGTGCACATTATCCACACCGGCGGGAGCAACAACATTTCCGACGCCCAGGTGCACGACGCGCTGCGCATCCTCAACGAGGACTTCAGCAAGCGCAACGCCGACACCAGCACGGTGATTGCGCCGTTTCAGTCCCGCCTGGCCAACGTGGGATTTCGGTTTCGGCTGGCCCAGCTTGACCCCAACGGCAACTGCACCACGGGCATCACCCGCACTTACTCGCCGCTGACCAACATCGGGGACAACCAGATGAAAAGCCTGATGGTGTGGCCCGTAAACAAATACCTCAACATCTGGGTGAGCTCCGCGGCCAACGGGTACGGCGGGGGTTACGCCTTCGGGCCCTGCTCGCCCCAGCCGAACCCCGGGGTCGTGATTCGGCACATGTATTTTGGCAGCATCGGTACGTCCAACCCCAGCAACATAGCGTCGCGCCTGCTTACCCACGAAGTCGGCCACTACTTTGGCCTGCCCCACACCTGGGGCCCCAACGACAACTCCGGGCTGCCTTCCAACTGCGGCATTGACGACGGCATCGCCGACACGCCTAACACCATTGGGTCCCAGTACGTCTGCAACCTGGCCTTCTCGCCCTGCACCGATGCCAGCAGCCAGCCCATTCTGGCCAACGTGCAGAACTACATGGACTACTCCCCCTGCGCGGCCATGTTCACCACCGGGCAGCGGGCGGTGATGCGCGCCGGCCTGCAGCTGCCCTGCCGGGCCCAGCTCACCACGGCGGCCAACCTGCTGGCCACCGGCACCAACGACGGCTTTGTGGCCCCGCCCTGTGCCCCGGTGGTGGCGTTTGAGCCTTCTTCCACCAGCGTCTGCGAAGGCGGCTCCGTGACCTTCACCGACTACTCCTACAACGACGCGCCGGGCGCCGCCCGCACCCACAGCTGGAGCTTTCCCGGCGGCAGCCCCGCCACTTCCACGCTGCCCAACCCCACCGTGACCTACCCGAACCCCGGGCAGTACAGCGCGACGCTGACCGTGACGAGCACGCCTGGCGGCGGCGTTACGCACACCCGGGCGCAGCTGGTGCAGGTAACCGGCGCCAACTCCGGCCTGGCCGGGCCGGTAGTCGAGTCGTTCGAGAATGCCAGCTTCCCCAGCAATTTCGCCGCGCCCGACCCGCGCAACTGGATTGCGACGGCGACTTCACCCGCGGTGCTGGGCGCCGCGTGGGTGCGGGCCAATCCGCCCAGCGGCGGCCTGGTCGCCAGCGACGGGGCGGCCTGCGTGTGGGTGCGCAGCAATCTGCTGCCCACCAATACCACCACCTGGCTCACTTCGCCCAACATCAACCTGAGCGCCTTCAGCGCCAGTAATCCCCCGGTGCTGACCTTCGACCGGGCCTACGCCCAGCTGCCCACGCCCGTGGTCGAAAACCTGCAGGTGCAGTTCAGCAACGACTGCGGCCGGACCTGGTTTATTGCTGCCTCTTACGCCAGCACGGACCTCAACACCATGGGCACGCTGCGCACCAACGGCTTCGTCCCCACCGCCGCTTCCGACTGGCAGCCCCTGCAAGTGCCCATCGCCCCCGGCTTGATCGGTCCCTACTTCCAGCTGCGCTTTCAACTCAACTCCAAGCTGGGCAACACCCTGTACCTGGACAACGTCCGCCTCGCTCCGGCCAGCGTCACCAGTGCCGCCGCCGCGGCCGCGCGCTACGAGCTGCGCCTGCTGCCCAACCCCGCCACCGCCGACACCAGGGTGGAGCTGACCCTTGCAGCCGCCGCGACCGTGCAGGTGCACCTAATCGACCTGCTGGGGCGCCAGGTGCTGGCCTTGCCGGCCACGCGCCTAAGCGCCGGCCGCCAAGCGGTAGCGCTGCCCGGGGCGGCCCAGCTGGCGCCGGGCCTCTACCTGGTGCAGGTGCGCACCCAAGGGCAGGCTTTATCCACCAAGCTTTTGGTGCGCTAGGCATCGAACCAATCCTTTCCACAACCAATTTGACCCTGCTCATGACCTCCTTCTTTACCCGATTCGGCCGCGGGTCCGTAGTGACCCGGTCCCTTCGTTTCTGGTGCGCGAGCCTGGGGCTTGCCTTGCTGCCGGCGGCTCCGGCCCTAGCCCAGACCCCGGCCTGGCAGTTGGCCCTGAGCGGCAACCACCCGCCCGGCACGCCCAGCACCTCGGTGACCACAGCCACGGCCGTGGACGCCAACGGCAACGTGTTCATCACGGGCTTCTTCAACGGCACAGTCAGGTTTGGCAGCACCCAGCTGACAAGTGCCGGAAGCGACGACCTATTCGTGGCCAAGTGGGATGCCTCGGCCCAGGCCTTTACCTGGGCCACCAGCGGCGGCGGTTCGGACCTTGATGAGGGCCGGGCCATCGCGGTGAACGGGACGAACGTGTACGTAACGGGAGCGTTTACCAGTAACGCCAGCGCCAGCATCGCCGGGCAGGCGCTGGCCGGTGCCGGGGGGCTGGACGTGTTCGTGGCCAAGTACGTGGACACGAGCACGGGCAGCACCCCGGCCACCAGCTCCTTTGCCAACGCCTGGGTTACCAGTGGCGGCGGCACGAGCAACGACGTAGGCATCGACCTCGCCGTGAGCGGCACGGGCGTGTACGTAACGGGCCTTTTTGCCAGCAACACGAGCGCCAGCTTTGCCGGGCAGGCGCTGGCCGGCGCCGGGGCCGGGGACGTGTTCGTGGCTAAATACGTGGACACTAGTACCGGGAGCTCACCCGCCACCAGCTCCTTTGCTAACGGCTGGGCGACCAGCGGCGGCGGCACAGCCGGGGATGTGGCCCGCGGCATCGCCGTGAGCGGCAGCAGCGTGTACGTAACCGGTGATTTCACCAGCAACTCTTTCGTTAGCATCGCCGGGCAGGCGCTGGCGGGCGCGGGCGGTCAGGACGTATTCGTGGCCAAGTACGTGGACACGAGCACGGGCAGCACCCCAGCCACCAGTTCTTTCGCCAACGCCTGGGCGACCAGCGCCGGCGGCACGGGCGCCGAGCTAGGCCAGCGCATCGCGGTTAATGGAACGAGTGTGTACGTGACGGGTACTTTCTCTAGCAACACCTTCGCCAGCTTTGCCGGTCAGGCGCTGGCCGGCGCCGGGGGGCTGGACGTATTTGTAGCCAAGTACGTGGACACCAGCACCGGGAGCACTGCGGCTACGAGCTCTTATGCCAACGCCTGGGCCACCAGCGCGGGCGGCACGGGCAACGAGCTGGGGCTTGGCATTGCCGCGCACGGCACGGGCGTGTACGTGACGGGGGTCTTTGCCAGCAACACGAGCGCCACCTTTGGCGGGCAGGTGCTGGCGGGAGCAGGGGGCGATGACGTGTTCGTGGCCAAGTACGTGGACACGAGCACCGGCAGCACCCCGGCCACCAGCTCCTTTGCTAACGCCTGGGCCACCAGCGCCGGCGGCTCGGGCAATGACCGGGGGCGGGGCATTGCCGTGAGCGGTAGCCGCGTGTACGTCGTAGGCAATGCAACGCCACCGGCTACGTTCGGCAGCATCAGCTTCGCGGGCAGCGCGAGCGGCACTAGCAACTTCCTGGCCGCGCTGCCGGCGGCGCCCGTCATGGCCACGGCCAGTGCCGTTAACCAAGACGTAACGCTGTCACCCAACCCCACGCAGGGCGCAGCTCGGCTCACGGGCGTAGCGCCCCATGCCGCCGTCACGGTCCTGGATGCGGTGGGCCGCCCGGTGTACCAGGCCACGGCCGACGCGGCCGGCACGGCCCGGCTGGCGCTGCCCGCCGGGCTAGCCTCGGGCGTGTACCTGGTGCGCAGCGGCACCCACGTGCGCCGCCTGCTGGTGGAGTAGTGCGGCTGCGCAGCCTTTGCGGGCGGCGAAAGGTCGGCGAACTACCCTGGGTTTCGGTCGCACACAACAACACCCCCGGCCTCTAGGCAGGGGTGCTAAGAGAGCGTGATCAGCGCGTGCAAAGCAATGCTAGCGGCCAGCGTCGCCCCGCCAAGGCCGGCATGGCGTAACAAACACTTTTACCCCACTCCATGGTGGAAATATAATGTAAACAGGTGCAGCCGCTAGGGAATTTGAGCTGACAAGCCCTGCTGGCCGCGTGCCGGCGCGGGGAGTCAGCGGCGCAGCTCGGGCCTGGTCTGCAGGCCAGCGTGCAGCCCAACGCGACTGCCTACCTCAGCTCGCTGACAAACCCAGAGACCGGGCTGGCCCGCCGGCGTTTGCAAGCCGTGGGCATGCTGGTGGGCCTATCCTATGGCTTCCCTACGCGCCAGCGGTGAGTCCCTTGCCACCGGTGGGGCCACCTGCTGTGGCCCGGCGTTAACAGCTGCTTTCCGGGTGTACCCGACCCTGCCTTGTTCCCTCACCTTTCTGCTGTACCCCTATGCTCAAACGTGTACTTTCCCTGCGCCGGGCCGTGCTGGCCGGCGCGCTGGTTGCCTGCCTGGCCGCGCCGGGGCGGGCGCAAACCCCGGGTGCCAACGACCCAAACGCCCCCGGCCCCGGGCTTCCCTGCGGGTTTGACCGCGTGCAGCAGGACGAATTCCGCCGCAATCCGGGCGCTGCCCAGCAGTACCAGGACTTCCTGCGCCGGGTAGCCAACATGACGCCTGCCGAGCAAGCGCGCATCGCGGCTCTGCCCGACGTGACGGTACCGGTGGTGGTGCACGTGATCCACACCGGCGGGAGCCACAACATTTCTGACGCCCAGGTGCACGACGCGCTTCGCATCCTGAACGAGGACTTCAGCAAGCGCAACGCCGACACGGCGAGCGTCATTCCGGCGTTCCAGTCCCGCATAGCCAACGTGGGCTTTCAGTTCCGGCTGGCCCAGCGCGACCCCAACGGCAACTGCACCACGGGCATCACCCGCACTTACTCCACCCTGGCCCACGTCGGCGACAACCAGGTGAAAAACCTGATTAAGTGGGACCAGAATCGCTACCTCAACATCTGGGTGTGCGCCACCGTTTTTGGGGGCATAGCCTACGCCTCCCTGCCCTGCACCGGGGGGCCCTTCGACGGCATCGTGATTCGGCACGACTACGTGGGCGGCACGGGCACGGCGGTCCGCACCCCCCGGGCGCAGCACACGCTCGCCCACGAGGTGGCCCACCACTTTGGTGTGCCCCACACCTGGGGGCTCAGCAACACGCCCGGGCTGCCCAGCAACTGCGGAATTGATGACGGCATCGCCGACACGCCCTACACCTCCGGCTCCACGACCGGCTGCAACCTGGCCTTCTCGCCCTGCACCGATGCCAGCAGCCAGCCCATTCTGGCTAACGTGCAGAACATTATGGACTACGCCTCTTGCCCGGCCATGTTCACCACCGGGCAGGGGGCGGTGATGCGCGCTTCGCTGCAGCTGGGCTGCCGCTCCCAGCTCACCACGGCGGCCAACCTGCTGGCCACCGGCACCAACGACGGCTACACCGGCGGCCCCTGCCCGCCGGCAGTGGCCTTTGAGCCCTCCGCCCCGAAAATCTGCGAAGGCGGCTCCGTGACTTTCACCGATTACTCCTACAACGACCAGGCGGGCAGTACGCGCACCTACAGCTGGAGCTTTCCGGGGGGCACCCCCGCCACCTCCACGCTGCCCAACCCGACCGTGACCTACCCTACTCCCGGGCACTACAGCGCGACGCTGACCGTGACGAGCACGCCCGGGGGCAGCACCACCCTCACCCGGGCGCAACTCGTGCAGGTGGCCGGCGCCAACGCGGGCTTGGCCGGGCAGGTAGTCGAGTCGTTCGAGAATGCCGCGTTCCCCAACAACTTCGCGGGCAACGACCTGCGCAACTGGACTTCCACGGCGTCTTCGGCCGCAGCGGCGGGGGCCGCGTGGGTGCGGGCAAATCCGCCCAGCGGCGGCTTGGTCGCCAGCGACGGGGCGGCCTGCGTGTGGGTGCGCAGCAACCTGTTTCCCTTGGGCACCACCACCTGGCTGACCTCGCCCAACATCAACCTGAGCGCCTTCAGCGCGGCCAACCCACCGGTGCTGCGCTTTGACCGGGCCTACGCCCTGCGCCCTGCGCCCGTGGTCGAAAACCTGCAGGTGCAGTTCAGCAACGACTGCGGCCGGACCTGGCTCACCGCTGCCTCTTACACCAGCACGGACCTCAACACCATGGGCACGCTGCGCACCAACACCTTTGTGCCCACCGCCGCGGCTGACTGGCAATCCCTGCAGGTTCCCCTCGACCCCGCCTTCATCGGCCCCTTCTTCCAGCTGCGCTTCCAGCTCACCAGCCAGCAAGGCAACGCCTTATACCTGGACAACGTCCGCCTCGCCCCGGCCAGCGTCACCGGCACCGCCGCGGCCGCTGCCGCGCGCTACGAACTGCGCCTGCTGCCCAATCCCGCCACTGCCGACACGCGGGTGGAGCTGACCCTGCCGGCCGCCGCGACCGTGCAGGTGCACCTGCTCGACCTGCTGGGGCGCCAGGTGCTGGCCTTGCCGGCCACGCGCTTGGGCGCCGGCCGCCAAGCCGTGGCCTTGGCAGGAGCGGCCCACCTGGCGCCAGGCCTTTACCTGGTGCAGGTGTGCACCCAAGGGCAGGCCCTGACCACCAAACTGCTGGTGCGCTGAGCACCGATTCCGCACCCTTAACAACCGAGCACTCTATATGACCTCCTTCTTTACCCCCTTTGGTGGCGCGGCCGCAGCGGCCCGATCCTTTCGTTTCTGGTGTGCGGGCCTGGGGCTGGCCCTGCTGCCGGCGGCTCCGACCCTGGCCCAGGCCCCGGCCTGGGAGCTGGCCCTCAGCGGCAACAACAACCCGCCCGCCACGACCGGCACCTCGGTCACCACAGCCGCGGCCGTGGACGCCCGGGGCAACGTGTTTGTCACGGGCTTCTTCACCGGCACGGTCAGCTTTGGCAACACCCTGCTCACCAACGTGGGCACCGGCACCAGTACCGACGTGTTCGTGGCCAAGTGGGACGCTACAGCCCAGGCCTTTACCTGGGCCACCAGCGCCGGCGGTACGGGCAACGACGATGGGCGGAGTATCGCCGTGAGCGGCACAAACGTCTACGTGACTGGCGTTTTCGCTAGCAACGCGGGGACCAACATTGCCGGGCAGGCGCTGGCCGGGGCGGGGGCTAATGATGCCTTCGTGGCCAAGTACGTGGACACGAGCACCGGCAGCACGCCCGCCACGAGCTCCTTCGCCAACGCCTGGGCCACCAGCGCCGGCGGCACGGGCAACGACGTGGGTCTCGACATTGCCGCGAGCGGCCCGAACGTATTCGTGACCGGCGTCTTTATCAGCAACACAGGCGCGAGCATCGCCGGCCAGTCGCTAGCTGGGGCGGGCCTCCAGGACGCATTCGTGGCCAAGTACGTGGACACGAGCACCGGGAGCACCCCGGCCACGAGCTCCTTCGCTAACGCCTGGGCCACCAGCGCCGGGGGCACGGGCAACGACATCGGCCGGGGTATTGCCGCGAGCGGCACGGGCGTCTACGTGACGGGAGACTTTGCCAGCAACACGGGCGCCAGCATCGCCGGGCGGGCGCTGGCCGGCGAAGGCGGCCAGGACGTATTCGTGGCCAAGTACGTGGACACGAGCACCGGCAGCACTGCGGCCACGAGCTCTTATGCCAACGGCTGGGCTACCAGCGGCGGCGGCACGGGCGTCGACCTGGGCCGGAACATCGCCGTGAGTGCTACGGGCGTATTCGTGACGGGCACCTTTTCCAGCAATACCTTCGCCACCATCGCCGGGCAGCCCCTGGTAGGAGCAGGCAGCGGGGACGCATTCGTGGCCAAGTACGTAGATACGAGCACTGGCAGCACGCCCGCCACGAGCTCCTTCGCTAACGCCTGGGCCACCAGCGCCGGCGGCACGGGCAACGACGCAAGCTCCGACATTGCCGTGAGCGGCACGGGCGTGTACGTGACCGGCGTCTTTATCAGCAATACGGGCGCGAGCATCGCCGGCCAGTCGCTAGCTGGGGCGGGCGGCGGGGACGTGTTCGTGGCCAAGTACGTGGACACGAGCACCGGCAGTACCCCGGCCACGAGCTCCTTCGCTAACGGCTGGGCCACCAGCGCCGGCGGCACGGCCGGTGATGTAGGTCAAGGTATCGCCGTAAGCGGTAGCCGCGTGTACGTTGTGGGCAATGTAGGCCCGCCGGCAACGTTCGGCAGCATCAGCTTCGGGGGCAGCGCGAGCGGCCCCATTAACTTCTTGGCCGCGCTGCCGGCGGCGCCCGTTATGGCCACGGCTAGTGCTCTTAACCAAGACGTAACGCTGTCGCCCAACCCCACGCGGGGCGCGGCCCGGCTCACGGGCGTGGCGCCCCATGCCGCCGTCACGGTACTGGATGCGGTGGGCCGCTCGGTGGCCACGGCCACGGCCGACGCGGCCGGCACGGCCCGGCTGGCGCTGCCCGCCGGGCTAGCCCCGGGCGTGTACCTGGTGCGCAGCGGCACCCAGGTGCGCCGCCTGGTGGTGGAGTAGTACGGCTTGACCATGTGGGGCGTAGGCGCGCGGCCATCGGCGCTTGCGCCGGGGACGAGTTAGGCCACCAACGTGTCGGAATTGAAACCGCTGTCCGCCAGTACCCAGGTTGGCGTGAGCCCGCCGAGCAGCGGCATGGCTGGCGGCGCGTCATGGCACTGACCCGCCGTGTGGCGGCAGCGCACCAAGCGCCCGTGCGCATCACTAGCCCCACGCAGCTTGGTGGTGCGCCCGCACCGTCGTGGGGTATACTAGCATTGGTGCCCGCGGGGTAATTGGAGTAAACACTTCCATGCTGCGCATTGCCTTCGTGGAAAAGAGCGTTAAGAAACCACGTCCCGGCGCACGGCCTGGCATGGACCCTTGGGGATACGCATTCACGTCAGCTACAAACTACTGCGGCGGCGGCGCTAGAGACGCCACCTTGCCGGAAGAATCAGCGGTATCGTTCAGCCAATGCGCCAGCTGCCGGGCCAGGTGCTGGCTCTGCAGCGGCACGCCCCGCTCGTTGAGGTGGGTGGCATCGCGCCAGTAGCGGATATCGGCCGCCAGCTGCTCGACGGGCTGCCGGCCGTAGTTGATGAAGGGCACGCCGGCCCGGCGCAGCACCGAATCCACGATGCCGGCGGAGTGGGGCAGGTGCGGGGGCGTGCGGTAGTACGGGGCCGCAAAGCAGATTAGCCGGACGTGGTGCTGCCGGCACAGGTTCACGAAGTCCTGCAGGTAACGCAGGTGGCCGCGGTTGAGCTGGTACTTCTCCTCGGCCAGCTTGCGGGAGGAGTACAGCGTATTGATGCTGTCCTGCGGCGAGGCGGGCCAGGGCGCAAAGCCCTGCTCGGGCGGGGCACCGCGCAGCTGCTGCAGCTGGGTTTTGGCCAGGCTGAACAGGCGGCCGTTGTGGCGGTACAGCCCGAAGCGGTACTTGATCGGCTCCCAAACGGACAGCTCGTCGCTATACTGCGTGACGAAAGGGGCCTCGCCGTAGTAGTGCTTCAGGTTGCGGATGTCAATCTCAAACGACGGTCGGATGTACTCGTCCAGATCCACGTGCAGCACAATGGTGCGCGGCAGCTTCTGGCGCTCGGCCAGCAGGCTCAGCAGCCCGGTCTGGAAAATCTGGCTGGTGCCCCAGTGCGCAATGCTAAACGAATTCGGGTGGATGCTGTCGGGGTTGATGTTCAGGGCCAGGCGCGAGTTGCCCATCAGCAGCACCTGCGGCTGGGCGGGCCGGGCCAGGTAATTGTTCAGAATGCCGCCTTTCTGCCCGATGCGGATGCGTCCGTAGACCCGGTCCAAGGCCCAGGCCAGGCTTTGGTCGAGCACGATCAGCAGGCTTAGAAAGGCGCCTAGAAACAAGGCTATCTTCTTCATGAGGCCGGCTTAGAATTGGAAGTAGATGAACTGCTCGCCGTACGACACGCCGAAAAGCAGAATCAGCAGGCTGATGCCCAGCGAAAATGCCAGCGGCCGGGCCCAGCCCCGTGCCGGCGAAAAGGCTTCCAGCGTTTGATGGCGCAGAAAGCCGTACTCAAACGCCAGCAACACCAGCAATCCGAGCAGGATGGGCGCGGCCGTGCCCGGCTCTATCTCCAGCGCCACGCCCGGCACCGGCTCAAAGATGTGCTGCACGATGTACAGGGCCTGCTCAAACGAGGTAGCCCGGAAGAACACCCACGTGAGGCAGATCAGGTGAAACGTAATGAAGACGCGCAACGCTTTCATGGGCCAGCTCATGGCGGCATCCAGCCGCACGCCCAGCATCTTCTCCGCGCTCAGGTACAGCCCGTTGAGCGCGCCCCAGACAACGAAGTTCCACGAGGCGCCGTGCCAGAGGCCGCCCAGCAGCATGGTCAGCAGCAGGTTGCGGTAGGTAAACCACTTGCCCAGGCGGCTGCCGCCCAGCGAGATGTAGAGGTAGTCGCGCAGCCAGGTGGAAAGGGAAATGTGCCAGCGCCGCCAGAACTCCGTCACGCTCTTGGCGAAGTAGGGCATGCGGAAGTTTTCCATCAGCCGGAAACCCATCACCTGCGCCGAGCCCAGGGCCATGTCGGAATAGCCGGAGAAGTCGCAATAGATCTGCACCGCGAAAGCGTAGGTGGCCAGCAGCAACGACCAGCTGGAGTGCACCTCGTAGTTGTTGTACACCGAGTTGACGTACTCGGCCAGCACATCGCCCACCACTACTTTCTTGAACAGGCCCCACAGCATGCGCTGCAAGCCCACCACCGCGCTGTCAAAATCAAACTTCTTCTCCTCGTAAAACTGCGGTAGCACGTTCTGCGGCCGTTCGATGGGCCCCGCCACCAGCTGGGGGTAAAACATTACGTAGAGCGCGTACAGGCCCAAGTGGCGCTCGGCGGGGTAATTGCCGCGGTACACTTCTATAGTATAGCCCATGGCCTGAAACGTGTGAAACGACAAACCAATGGGCAGAATCAGCCCCAGGTAGGGCAGCTCATACGTGGTGATGTTCAGGCTGCTGAGCAGCGCTTTTACGTTGTCGGTAAAGAAGTTGTAGTACTTGAACACGGCCAGCACGCCCAAGTTGGCCACGATGCTGAGCACCAGATACTGCTTGCGCCGCTTGCCCTGGGCCTGCTCGATCTGGATGCCGGCCACGTAGTCGATGCCGATGGTGAAGAGCAGAATCAGCAGGTAGACGGGAATGAAGGCGGCGTAGAACACGCAGCTGGCCACCAGCAGGTGCAGCCAGCGGTAACGGTGGGGCAGGGCGAAGTACACCACCGTCACGACGACGAAAAAAACGAGGAATTCAAGCGAGTTGAACAGCATCCCGGGGAGGTTGATCGTGGTAAGCTCCAGGCACGTGGCAGCAAGCGCGCTTGGCCGAAGGCAGGGCGGGCACCGAACGTTAAGCAAGCGACGCGTGCGGAAACGCGTTGCCAGGCCATGCAGCAGAAAGTAGATTGCCCAATAGGGACGGCCCGCTCGCAGTCGGGCTAGGAGCCAGCAGAAGCCGAGGAGGCCGCAAAGCCCTGGGGGCAGACAAAGGGTTGCCTGCGGCACCGCAGGGCCATAACCTGGAAATCCGGTACCCTACATGGAACCGGCCGATCAGCCTCGGCTAAGCAGATTTCTTGGCATTACACCCCTGCGACTTGGATCACAATGGAGTAGGCTTGATGTGTACAGTAAAGCTAACCAGACTGACCTTGATAGCAAGGATTATGTTAATAATTTACTATTTAATTGCACGGGCTTTTGAGGCGCGCACTTTGCCGGGCTTAACCGGGACGGGGACGTCCGGGCCGGTCTTGTTGTAGTGCGTTCTGTTGCTCAGCAGCGCCTGGACGTGTGTGGTTGCCAAGGAGCCTGGCGCGGCTTGCCGCATCGTTTGGCGGGCCGCTTCATTGCGTAACTGGTGCGCCGGAGCGGAGAGCCCCGCGGCATGCGCTGGTGCGGTGGCCGTCTAAGCTGACTGCTTGGGCTGCTGGCTTTGCAGCGCGCCGTTGGCTTTGACTGGCGCCGAGCCGACGGCTTGCGTGTCGCCGGGGACCAGCTCCTGCGCCACGCATAACGCAAAGACGCGGTCAAACAATTGCTCGAAGAGCGCAGGTGAGAAGGGCTGCCGCGAGCGGCTGACGGTGGAGTTTCACGGCCTCATCCAGGCCGTAGCCTAGGAAGCGCAAGATATCCAACCGCAACGCGCAATGCGCCAGCAGGCGCCGGTTGCTGCCCATGTTCTTCAGCCGCCCGGTGTGGCGGTAGAGCTCGGCAGTGGCGTCATAGAGAAAGTCCAGGTCCAGCAGCTCGTCCAAGCACCGGTACAGGTGGTGTTCCGGCACCCGTTCCGAAAGCGGAAACGAAGTAAGAGGTTGCTCCAGGTACTGCTTCTTGCCTTGCATACCTCCTCTACCCAGGACTTCTTATGCGGGGAGCCCCAGTTCTGCAACAGCCACTTTCGTTTTTCTAAACAAGTCATCTGGCATTTAAGCAGCCTCTCCCCTACTCAATCGGCGGCAACAAGGGTGCAGCGTAACAAGCTAGCATTCGTAAGCATGGGGGCTTTCATTGAGTAGACCGGAGCTACTGGAAGTTGCGGCACTCGCCGGCGCATTGTAAAAGCCTCGCGCGTATCAGCCGGCGATACGCGCAAGTGCAGCCCGCGCACCTGCACCCCCGCCAGCTACTGCAGCTCGCCGGGGGTGCAGCCGGTATTGGAACAGGATAGGTGGGCCCTCGTCAGGCGGAACCGCCGCCGCTGGATTTGTCGGCGGAGCAGCCCACCTGGCAGCCGCACATTTATCGGCCGCCTAGCCACGCTGCTGGCAACCCAAACCCAGATACGCCTCGTGCTGGACTACGTGGGGGACGACGAAGCCATGATGGCCAAGCTCATGAAGATTACCCCTCCGGTGCTGATCAGCTTCGAAACCAAGAGTAAGGTGGACGACAACTTAGGCGAACAGCCCCTTAAACACATTGCCCGTCTTCGGCCTAGCTTCCTTCAACCAGGCTTACGGGACCAGCCTGGTTTGCTGGCGGCACCCCCTGGAAATAGAAAAGCCCTGCTACCGGGTGGTGCAGGGCTTTTCTGGCAGCGAACTTCCTTAGCGCAGTTCCATTCTCAGGCTGTGCTTGCGGGTTTGGGTGCTTACCACGACCGTGTAGATGCCCGGCTTCAAGCCCGCGACACGAACGCTCACGGCCTGAGCGCCACTCGGGTATAGGTTGTCGGCGAGGGTGCGCACGCAGACCCCCATGGAATTGTGGATGCGAATGGACACCCGGCTTTTCTCGGGCAAGGCAAACGCTACGACCGCCTGGTCGGTGGTCGGGTTGGGATAGAGCTGGGCGGTGAAGGCCTCGGTCTTCCTTTCGACTGCCGGCGCGGCTTGGGCCTGCGTTGCGGAAGCCGCTGCGCGGCTGCTCGTGCACGCGGCGGCGGCCGGGCTGTTGCCCGTTACCTCCAGCCAATCGATGTTGGCAAATTCCGCGGCCACCGTGGTTTCGAGCCGCAGCGCGCTGATGCCGGCTGGCAGGCTAACCGTGGCCGTGGTGGTGGTCCAGGTTGACCAGGAACTGGTTTTGGGAAACGGCACGCTGGCCACGGCCGCAGCGCCGTTCACCAGCACCCGCGCCGTGGTGGCGCTGCTGCTGCCGCCGTTGGCGTAGCGGAAGCGCAGCGTGTACGTCCCCGCGGCCGGTACGCTCACCTTCCAGTTGATTCCTTGGCCGGACGAGTTGGACAGGTTGATGTAGTAGCCGTTGTCGGCCCCGGTGTAGGAGTTCTGGCGCGACCCGTTGGCGCCGCAGTAGCCGCTGGTGGCCGTAGCGGCATCCTCGATGCGCAGCGTGGTGGTGCCGCCCGCCCCGGAGGCCGTGAAGTTGGCCGTCAGGGTTTTGTTGGCATCCATGGTCACGGAAGTGTTGGCGGTAGTGGCTGTCGAGGCCCCGCTCCAGCCCGTGAAGGTATAGCCACTGGCCGGCGTGGCCGAAGCCGACACTACCGTGCCGGCCGCGTACGTGCCGCCGGCCGGGCTTAGCACCACGCTGCCGCCCACCGCTGGGTTGCTGCTTACGGTCAGGGTGTAGCTGCTGGCCGGATTCTGGGTAAAGGTGGCCGTTACGGTTGTATTGGCATTCATCGTCACGCTGGTGGTTGCGTTGCTGCCGCTGGCATCGCCGCCCCAGCCACCAAAGGAGTAGCCGCTGGCCGGCGTGGCCGTAAGCGTGACCACCGTGCCGGCCGCGTAGCTGGCCGCGTTCGGGCTCCGCGTGATGGTGCCGCCCGCCGTGGGGCTGGCCGTGGTGGTGAGCGTGTAGCTGGCGGGCGTGGTGGTGCCGCAGCAGCCGCCGGGGCTGCTCAGCGAGGCGCCGGCCCCGCACGTGGAGCTGGTGACCTGGGCCTTCACATCGGCCGCCGGTGTCACCGCTAACGCATAAGGGGGAGTAAAAGCCGTGCCGCTGCCCGCCGTGTTGCCGGTCGTGCCGATGAAGATGTTGTTGAGCGAGGAAACGGCCGTGAAGTTGTTCTCGAACAGGTCGATGGGCTTGTTGACGTTTTCAAAGTAGTTGCTCTCCACCCGCAGGTTGGCTTCGTAGCCGGCGCGGATGCAGTGGTTGTTGCCCGCCGAGCTGAAGTAGTTGTTTACCAGGTGCACCTGGCCGAACCGGACCCGCGGCATCCGCTCCCGGCAGCCCTGCGCCCACCAGCAGTTCTGCATTGTGATGCGCAGCTTGCCCCGGTCGGTGGTGGCGCCGTCGCTGGAGCCGAACAGGTTGGAAAACCGGTGGTCGGCGGCCCCGCCGGAACCGCCGGCGATGGGGGGCTTCAGGTACACAAAGCGGCACCAGGTAATGGAGATGTAGTCGGCCTGCGTCTTGACGTCGAGGTTGCCGTCCATGCCATCCTGAAAGTCGCAGTGGTCCACCCAGACGTTGGTGCTTTGCTCAATCGTCAGGTTGTCGTGGCCGCCCGTGTCGTAGGCGCCGGGGCCTTCAAACGTGATGTTTTGCAGAATGATGTTGCTGCACCGCTTCATGTACAGGATGCCCGAGCCGGCGGCCGACAGGTCGGTGGACACCAGGCGGGAGCCGGGCAGGCCGTAGATGGTTTTGGCCGTCTGGTCCTGCAACGTGAGGCGACCCGCCGCGGGTAACACGATGCTGCCGGAGATGTGAATCACCTTGACCGTGGCCGAAGCCACTGCGTTTTTAAGGTCGGTGTAATTGCTGACCACGGTGGGCGTGGCCGAGCCCCCGCCGGTGGTGCCGCCGTTTTGCGTGGCCCAGCCCACCACGCCGCACGTGGGCGAGGTTTGGGCCGCTGCTTGAAACCCGAACAGCAGCAACAGCAGCTGCAAGCGGGCCAAAAGAGGTAAAAGATTTACGTTCATAGGGTTTGGTGGTTGTGGGTGATAGAGGTGGTTGAAAAAAGGGCGTGGTACTGTAAAAGCACGGGACGCGCGGGGCCGCAGGTCCTGGTCAGGAGGCGGGTTGATCAGCCGGAAGCCGCTCCACTGAACGACTTGTGGAAGGCGGCTTGCTGCTTCGCCCTCCTTCCTGCCGGGCGCAACGGACGGCCGTAGGGTAGTCGTGAAAATGCCGGCATTCGCTGCCGTCCGTTTGGGTTCCTCAGAAACCAGCTAGTCGCCAAGGGAAAGTGGTGGCCGATGCGGCCCCTAATCTGCGGCGATGGCCTTAAGCTTGGTAGCACCCTTCCTGCCTCAGAACTGCGGCCTGGACGCACGCGCCTGGCCAGTCGGGGCCGTTGTTGGCTCCGGGGTAGCATGGGGCGAAGCAAAAGGAGGCGGATACCGGCGGGGAAGGTTTCTGGTAGCGCATTTCGCCGGTGGTTGATCAAAGAAGCCTGCCGCTGCTCCGGTGGGGAGCAGTCAAGATACCAGCAGGAAAGCAGCCGGCCGGGCTAGGGTGTCCGGCTGGCCGGCGGTTCTAGGTGGCGCGATGGCGGCGGTGCAAGAAGCTGCCCTTCGGGGGGGCAGGAGCGTTGCTTTCATGGCTTGGTGGGAATCGGTGAGGGGAAGTAGCAGTGCGTATGCGGGTAATTGTACTTCTAAATCAGCATCCCATCTGTAGCGGATGAATGCAGAGTTACTCGACTGACCGCCTCACCGACTGAGGCCGTCATCAAACTCGGAACAGGGCGAGGCAGCACGGTGACCCCACGGCTGGTCGGCCATGCTGCCTCGCCCGCAAAAAATCCTGTGCTTTGTTACGATTGTATCAATGATTGTAACGGGTTGCTGGAAACTTTGGAATGGCGACCCGAACATATATTTGCGCAATCGATGCCGGGAACGTTTGCAGTGGCCGCTACAGTCACTTGCCCCAAGTCTGCCCACTTGCGCCAGGATTCCTGCTTGGCGTAGGTTTCGGAGCCATGCGAGGCCTTTTCCGTGGGCGTGGCCCGATCCAGGCGCTTGGCGTGGCGGGTGGAGTGAGCCACCCCGCGAAACAGCGTGGCCTAAAAGTCCTTCCTAATGTGAAAGTTGCCGGCCTCGGGCACGGTCATGGTGTCCGTGCTGGTGCGGTAGTGCGGCTCGCTGCCGGCGTACTCGATGGGGGGCCACCGGCGTAGCCGGCCCCAGCCTGCTTGGCCGCCTGTCGGGGCGTATGCTCGCCGCTGGTTTGTTCGGGCAGCTGCCGCTGCCACTCCACCCCATCAATCCAGGCGATATTGAACACAGTGAAGTACCCCGGATGGGCATTTTCGTTTCCTTGCCCAGCACGTCCTCCTTCTTCAACACTTTAATGACACTTCCGGCATGCCCCTCTCCTACACCTGCCCGTCCAACTATTTGGCGTGGTTCTAGGTCAGGTACAGAGCTGCTGGGAAGGAAGCAAGCCCAGCAGCTGGGCGTAAATGCCTTGCTACACGTGCAGGCTGCGGTAATTGCGGGGCGCAAGGTGGGTGGCGTTGCAGCTTTGCTTCCAGGTCATGCCCCGATTTTCAAAACCGTATTAATCCCGTTAGTGATGAACTTATACTTGTGGGCGCAGTGGGAGAGGCAGCTTGCTAGCTATACGATTAAAGAGTGAGCAAATGCGCGTTAAGAGGCGCAGTCAGCATGGGCAACGGGACCTGATTCCTGGGCCTGTCGCCACCAGTAAGCCATTGCTTACACCAAAGCCTGGACGACGCTTAACCTGATTTTACCGGATAGCCTGGCAGCGGCACCCAGGCGGAAGAAGCAAACCCTTTAGTGGCGGGTACCGGTGAAGAACACGTGGGCTGGCACGCTCTACTACCGAAAGCAAGGCCGCCGAGCTAGCCGGATGGTCACCTGATTGCGTATGGTCATCCTGCGTACTGCTTACATAGGTAGCTACTCAGTCAGCGCTACTGCTCTTCTTTCGCCGCTGTTTACATGGATTCCGCACCTGCTTCGTCTGATGCTTTCTCCTTTCCCGATAGTCTGCTGCACGACCTGCTGGCCATCTCGCTGACGGCCGTCAATGTGCTGCGTCCGCTCTACGGGCCCCGCGGCGAGTTAGTGGATTTTGCTATCGAATACCTCAACCCCACCGGCCAGCGCCTGACCGGTCTTGTGGAGCGGCCGGGCGGTACGCTCCTCACCCGCTTCCCACCCGCCGCCGCGGCAGCTATCTTCAGCTACTACAGGCGGGTGTATGAGGCCGGGGAAGCGGGCTGCTACAAAGTCAACTACCGGGCTGACGGCCTCGACAACTACTTACGCCTTGCAGCCCGTCGTAGCGGCGACCGGCTCGTCGTCAGCTTCACCGACACGAGCGACCAGGACCGCAACCCCGTGCAGCAAGCAAGCCAACGGGCCCTGCTCTACCAGATATTTGAAGAAACCCCCGCCGCCATCTGCATTCAGCGCGGCCCGGAACACCGCTACGAATATGCCAACGCGGCGTATCAGGCCTTCTTCCCCGGCCGGGAGCTTCTCGGTCGAACGGTAGCAGAGGCCTTGCCCGAAACCGTGGACAGCGGCGTAGTTGCACTGCTCGACCGCGTGTATGCGACGGGCGAAACTTACTACGGAGAAGAGTTGCCGCTGCTCATTGCCCAGCCCGACGGCCGGCCGCCCAAGCAGATGTATTTCACCTTCACGTACCAAGCCGTGCGGGAGAACGGCGAGATTGTGGGCATCTCCACCTTCGCCTACGACGTGGCCAACCAAGTCCTGGCCCGGCGGCAGCGGGAAGTGCAGCAGCAGCAGCTAAGCGACTTGTTCATGCAGGCTCCGGCGCCCATCGTGATTCTGGACGGCCCCGATCTGGTGTTTCAGCTAGTCAACCCGGCCTACCAACGCATCTTTCCGGGTCGCGAGCTGCTGGGCAAGCCGCTGCGCAAGGCGTTGCCGGAAGTCGTGGGCACTTTTATCGACGACGTGCTGCAGCACGTGTACCGCACGGGCGAAACGCAGGTATTTCAGGAATTGCCTTTGCAGCTGGCGCGCCGCGAAGGCGGCCCGCTGGAGGAAATCTTTTGGACCTTCACCTACCAGGCCCGGCGCAACGCCGACAGTGAGGTGGACGGCATTCTGGTTTTCGCCCACGAAGTCACGGACCAGGTGCAAGCCCGGCGCGTGGTGGAGCGCAGCGAACGGTACCTGCGCCAGATGGCCGACAACGTGCCCGCCATGATCTGGCTTACCGATATCCAGGGGCAGTGCACGTACCTCAACCGGCAGTGGTTTCAGTACACGGGCCAAACGGAAGCCGGTGGGCTGGGCGCAGGGTGGCTGGCCGCCGTGCACCCCGACGAGCAGGAGGCTACGCGAGCCGCCTTTTTCGACGCGAGCAGCCGGCATACCGCCTTCAACCTCGTTTTCCGCCTGCGTCGCCACGACGGCCGCTACCGTTGGGTGATTGATGCCGGCCTGCCGCGCTTTAACCACCGCGGCGAGTTCGAAGGGTTCGTAGGCACAGTGTTCGACATCCACGAGCAGAAGCAGGGCGAGCAGGCCCTGCGGCGGCTGACCATCAAGCTGCGCACGGCCCGGGACGAAGCCCAGGCGCTGAACGCGGAGCTGCAGGCGGCCAATGAGCAGCTGGTGCGCACGAACGTGGACCTGGACAACTTCATCTACACCGCTTCGCACGACCTGAAGGCGCCCATCACCAACATCGAGGGCCTGCTGCACATGATGCAGGGCGAGTTGACCGCCGAGGAGGCGCTACGCTTGAAGTTGGAACCGCTGCTGACGATGATGCAGGAATCGGTGGCGCGGTTCCTGCGCACCCTCGAGCACCTGAGCGACGTGACCAAGCTCCAGAAAGAGCACGACCAATCCGCCACAGACGTGCCGTTGGGGGCCGTAGTGGAAGACGTGTGCCAGGACCTGCAGCCCCTCATCGACGAAATTGGGGCACAGCTGGAGGTGGACATCGGCGCCTGCCCCAGCGTGCCGTTTTCGCACAAGAACCTGCGCTCGGTGGTGTATAACCTGCTCAGCAACGCCCTCAAGTACCACCACCCCGACCGCACGCCCCGCGTGCGCATCGGCTGTCGGGTGGAAGGGAATTGGGTTGTGCTCAGCGTGCAGGACAACGGGTTGGGCATTGAGGAAAGCCGGCACCACGACCTCTTTACTATGTTCCGGCGGTTCCACAACCACGTGGAGGGTTCCGGCATCGGGCTGTACATGGTTAAGCGCAGCGTAGAGAACCAGGGCGGGCGCATCGTGGTGGAAAGCCAGCCCGGCGTCGGCTCCACGTTCTCCGTTTACTTCCGCCGCTGAGGTACGTATACCCGCTTGGCGCGCCCGTCGTCGCGGTGCTGACGCGCGGCCGCTTTTCATCAATGGAAAAATTGCAAAGCGTATTGCTGGTGGACGATGACAAGACCGCCAATTTTCTCAACCAGTCCCTGCTGACCCGGCTCGGGGTAGCCGAGCAGATCCTCGTAGCCCTGGATGGTCAGCAGGCGCTGGACCAGGTGCTGGAGCATTGCGCCGTGGCTACGCCCGCGTGCCCGGCGCTGATCCTACTGGACGTGAACATGCCCGGAATGAACGGCATCGAGTTCCTGCAGGCTTACCGGCAGCTCGCACTGGTGCAGCGGCAGGCCACAGTTATCGTTATGCTCACCTCCTCCCTACACCCGCGCGACGTAGCACGCGTGCAGGACTTGCAGGTTGACGGTTTCCTGAACAAACCCCTGACCGTTGATAAGGTCAACGAAGTGCTGCGCACTCACTTTGACCGCCAGCTACCCGCGGTATAACGAGCGGGGATTGGCTGTCGAGGGCTCTACATGAGTGAGGCCGCAGCCACCGGAATCGTGATGAGGAATGTTGTACCCTTTCCTTCGGCACTCTCGAAGGTGATGGCTCCCTCGTGCAGCTCCACAATGGTCTTGATAATGGACATGCCCAGGCCGGTAGTCCGCTCCCCGCGCAGTCCCGGACGACGAGCCTTGGTGAACTTCTCAAACAACCCCGCTTGCAGGGGCAGCGGAATGCCCACGCCGGTGTCGGCCACTTTCACCAGCGCCCGATCGGCACGACAGGCCACCCCCACCGTTATGGTCCCGCCGTCCGGGGTGAACTTGATAGCATTGCTGATCAGGTTGTTGACGGCTTGGTGAAACTTGTTTTGATCCATCTCCACGTACACCGGCGCCTGCTCAGCTTCGAACACGAAGCGCTTGGCCAGCTTGGATTCCGCCGCTTGGTACTGCTCCATCAGCTGGCTCATTTTTTCCACCAGGTCTACCCGCTCGCGCTTGAGCACCACGTTCACGGAGTCCATAAACTCGTGGTCCACAAAGTCGCGGATCAGATTCACGCTGTCGCGGCACAAGTCGCGCATGTGTTCGATCATTAGGGTTAATTGCCCGTTCTGCAGCGGGGCTACCGTCTCGTGGAAGTAGTTGCTCATCTGCTCCAGCGTGGTGAACGGTCCGGCCAAATCGTGGGATAGGATTTCCAGCGTCGTGTTTTTCTTGGAGTTGTACTTGTCGGCATGCCAGAGCATGATCTTAGTGGCCGTTACGTCCTCGACCAAGCCCCCAAACTGGGCAGTACCGTCGGCGCCCAGCAGGCGGTGCGGGGTGATGCACAGGTGCTGGTCCTCGCCCGGTGCCCACTGCAGGCGCAACTCAAAGGGTTCCTGCAGACGGCCCTGTTGCCAGCGCTGCCAGCAGTCGGCGGCGTGGTTCCAATCGTCGGGATGAATCCGCCGCAGCAAGCCGGGCAGCTCCTCGTTTACCCGCGCGCACTGTCCCTGCAGCACCCGCTCGTACGCCGGGCTGACGTAGCTTACGTGGCCTGCCGCCGTGTCGTAGACGAAGAAAACCTGGGGGGCGTCTTGTAAGAAGCTTTCGAAAAAAGCGGAAGGGTGGGACATGTTAAGCTTGACTATGCTAAAGAAAAGATAGAGATAGGGGTTGGGTTATGGGCATTACGCTGCACCAAGCTTCCCCGTCGTGTGCTTAGCTCGCGGGTGCTGCCGGGAGCAGCAGGAACCCGAAAATCGGATGACTACACCCGGCGGGCGCACCGGCAAGGATGCCTTCGTCTCTCCTACCTGCCAACTACGGGCCTGAATGTTTGCGGCTAATGTTGCGGGCTATTTGCCGCTTAAAGTGGGAATTAGCTTAGGAACAGGACTTTTTCCTGGAAAGCCCAGTTCTCCCGCCGTATTATCGCCCCAGCTCCAATACGTGCCGTCCGTGCGCATGCCCAACGAATGGGTTGTCCCAGCCGCGACGTATTGCCAGGTTTTTGCGACGCCGATTTGCACCGGCCTCGGCCGTTCGGTGCTGGTGCCGTCGCCCAGCTGACCCTGCTCGTTGGCGCCCCACGCCCACAGGGTTCCGTCCGCGGCAACGGCGAGGGAATGCACTTGCCCAGCCGCCACGTCCTGCCATTTTTTGTCCGCACCGATTTGCACGGGCGGGCGGCTTCCTTCCCCGGATCCATCCCCGACTTGGTGGTGGCGGTTGAGGCCCCAGGCCCACAGGGAGCCATCGGTGCGTAGCCCCAGCACGTGGCCCCCCCCGACACTTACGTAGCGCCAGGTGGCTCCGGTACCGACCTGCACGGGAGTGCTGCGGCCAGCGGTGTAGCCGTCCCCTAACTGGCCGTAGCGGTTGTCCCCCCAAGCCCAAAGCGTGCCGTCGGCCTTGATGGCCATGCCCTGGTCATCACCGGCCGCTACCTCCACCCAGTTCGTCGCCGCGCCTACCTGCCGCGGGGAGGTGCGGTAAGCCGGTTTGCGCGCTTCCGGGCCCTGGCCGGTCTCCCCGAAACGGAGGCCTTTTTCCTCACGGTCCTGGGTGTTCTTGGCATCAACGGCTGGGTCCCCTAGCTGGCCCTTCCGATTGTCGCCCCAACTCCACAGGGTGCCGTCGAGGCGCACGGCCAGCGAGTGCCCGCTGCCCGCGGCTACGGCGCGCCAGGTAGTGGCCGTCCCAATCTGCACGGGCGTGGTGCGGCTTTCGGTGGTGCCGTCGCCCAACTGGCCTTTACTATTCTGTCCCCAGGCCCAAAGGGTGCCGTCAGCCTTGATGGCCAAGGTATGGGCATTCCCGGCGGCCAGTGCTTTCCACGTGGTGCCGGTGCCGATCTGAGCGGGCAGCGGGCGCTCGGTGCTGGCATCTGCCCCCCATGCGGTAAATCCCTCGGTATCGCCCCAGGCCCAAAGGGTGCCGTCGGCCTTGATGGCCCCCGAATGGGCCATGCCCACGGCTAAGCCCTGGCCCAGGACGGCAGCGGGGCACCCCAACAGCAAAATCAACAGCCAAGCCGCTGCGAGGCCTGGAGGAAGCCAAAAGGTGCCGGGGCAAAGCTGCTTAGCTAGTTGGCCTTCCGGTCGGGTTTGCTGAAATAGGAAATTACTCATTAAACGAAAGCTTTTTGGGGTTTACGCGCAGCCCTGGTGCCCCGCCGGCTACTTAGCAAGACCTAAGTGCACAGGGATGAACCAGCTTGATGCATCAGCAAAAGGGGCAAGTTAATTAACCCGCAGCAGTGAAAATAGCGCATACCGGGCCCGAGTGCTCAGTACCTTCATTGCTATTAAGCCGCTTGATTCCTGCTTGAACTTGCCACCACTTCTTCTCGGGCATGGATAAACAACCTTAGATGAACTGCCCATATGAGCCTTAAGGAGGCCCGCTGGCTGGGCGCAGGTGAGATCAAAAAGACAGAGTTTCTAGACCATACCCCCGCTAAATCAAGTGAAGCAAACGCCGCCAAAACCAGAAGTTTTAAGCAATTGATAACCGAAACCTTGTCAATTGCCTGGCGCTTGGCTTCGCAAGCATCCGTGTTTATGCGAACAGAATAAGAGAAGCTCAGTATTTATTATAATTTTTGAAGAAGTACCATTCTATTTTACAAGTACAAATCTATTACTGCTAAGGACGATGAAGGGTAAAGAATATGCATACGCCTGCGGGCAC
Organism: Hymenobacter sp. FMD4; assembly: GCF_058932745.1. Taxonomy (NCBI): domain Bacteria; kingdom Pseudomonadati; phylum Bacteroidota; class Cytophagia; order Cytophagales; family Hymenobacteraceae; genus Hymenobacter; species Hymenobacter sp. FMD4. The sequence goes on along the minus strand of NZ_JBZYWH010000010.1, from coordinate 15,635 downwards.
TTATTGAGCGTTCTGCACCTGTTACTTCCGTTGCATTAGCTTGTGAGCATAACCGAGATATTACAATTTACTACCGGATTTGCACCAAGCTTTATTAAACAAAAAAAGCTCGACCAACTTAGCCGAGCTCTGAAGTTTTGCCGTCTAAATGCGTGCCTATTGGTTTCGCACCACAATCTCTACGCGGCGGTTTTGCTGCCGGCCTTGTGCCGTGGCGTTTGAGGCCGCAGGAGCCTGTTCGCCCATAGGCTCGACGCTGACGCGACCGGCGTTGATTTTGCCGTTCTGCACCAGCCAGTTCTTGACGGCCTCGGCGCGTTGCTCGCTCAGCTGCAGGTTGAAGTCCTTGGAGCCGCGCGCGTCGGCAAAGCCCATTACACGCACCTGCTTGTCGGCGAAGCGCTGGCCGATGGACCCGCTAATCTGCTCCAGGGTAGACTTGGCCGTGGGCTTGAGCGTGCTCTTGCCGGTGTCAAAGAAGAGGGCTTCGTCCACCGTGTACACGCTGTAGCGGTCGTTGCCGCGGACGGTCACGTCTTTGGACGTGATTTCGTCGTAGCGCACGTCCGGCAGGTCTAGGTCAATGTCCCAGCGGTCGGCCGCGGCGCCCGCGGCGTCAGCGGCGGTCTGCCCGTCGCGGTAGACAACGGCCGTGTCCTGGGTTGCTTCCTGGGGTTCATCTTTGGCTTGGGGCTTGTTGAGCCCGTCGCAGCTGGCGAGCAAGGCGGCGCCGGCCAGCAGGGAGAGAAAACGATGATGCATATAGTGGTAAGAAAGAGGGGAAATCACCTCGATACGCAGCGCCAGGGTAAGGGTTTGCCATGGGACAACGCTGCCAGCGGGTTAGCTGCAATTTTTGAGCTTTAGTTAGTGCAATTCCCTGGAGCTGAGCATGCGGATAAAGCTCTGGCCTTTCCTCTTTGCTAGTGCCGCTTCCCGGTCTGCAGGCACGCCATGCCGCGACTGGGGTGTATTACAAGCCGCTTTTGCGTACAATAAGGCTAAGCTCGGCAGCAACATCTCGCCCCCTGGCCGGAGTACGACTGTTGCCCTCTTTAACTGCTCCGCTTGGCTTACGCCAGCTTACCAGAGGCAGGTAGTGCGCAATATTCCTGGCCACTTTCAACCATGCCCACAGTGAGGGGAATGTTCGATGGTGCCGCCCACGCTCAGCAAGCCGCCCAGCAACTGCAGGCGGTCGACTTTAAACAGGATGATGTAGTTGTCGCCTAGGGCCAGGCCGGTCCCCAATAAGCGCGGCGGCCAGTGGCTGATTATTAGTGGCCGGTGAAGCTTACCGTCGAAAAAATCGGCGAAATAGCCACACGGGTATTCCTACCACCAGCCCGCCGACTACGACGCCGGCCCAAAAGCCGGCTTCCAGCAGGTCACCGGCCAGTTCGCATCCCGACAGGGGAAGCAGTAAGACGATCAATAAGACCGGTAACCACAGGGAACGATGTTGCATGCCGGTACAGGTGAAGAGTTAGCGCTATCTACTATGACAACGGCGGGTTTCGAGCATACTGCTTCATCATCCAAAAGGTTGGCTGCCGGCATCCTGATAACCCTTGCTCGTGATTTAACATACGGCATGTTGATCCTAATGGTCAATTCGGTTGACCAACAAGGTAAGGGGTGCTAAGCAGCAACCCCGCGGGACGCACTCCGGCGCGGATACTGCCTGGTGATTATTGTATTCAAGAAAACGTAGCCTGCCGGACTTCAAAGCGAACCTCTTGGCGCCTGGCGAAGAGCGTTGCCATGCCTGCTTGCGCTGTTGCTGTAAAAAGGATGGCCGCTAATAAATGTACACTAAGTCAAAGCTCAAAGCTCCCGGTGGAAAGGCGCCGTCCTTAGCGGCAGCCATAATCAAGACCAAGGCAGGCGGGTTGTACATCCAAGAACCTATAAGCCGTACTTCAACCAGCGGGTTGATGCGCATCATGGATTGCCTTGCCGCGCGTCATGGTATCTCCGTTAGCGCGGCTGCACCTTTGCCTTGGTTGCTGCCTGCATTAGCGTCAAACCAGTTGGTTGTGTTTTTTTGTCCTACCTAAAGGGCAAAGGAAATGCGGTTGGTTTTGCTGCGGTGCAGGGATGCGAGTGCCTTTTTCTTCGGCCTGAATCGGGTAGTGTACGCTTCACTCTTTCCCCCCATCCACCGGATGGGCTCCTGAGCGCTCTGGCTGCCTTAAGCGGGCATGGGTGTAGAGTCGTATCACCAGCCCGCTTCCAGGCTTCCAGTACTTACTCCTCGTTTTTGCTTTTCCGTTGTATGACCATTCCCAAGCAAGTCCTGACCCATCAACTCGTCGCGGCAGTAGCCCCTCACCTGAGTTCGGACCCTGCGGCGCAGGCGCCCAAAGCCGTCGTGAAGACCGCCGTGCTGCTGGCCAAGCAGGTGCTCCGGCATCAAAACAAACTGGCCAAAGCTGCTAGCCAGGCCACCGCCGATACCAAGGCGCTACGCAGTGCCTTGGCCGAGGAACTCACCGCAGCCTTGCAGCCCCATTTTGCCCCCGGCGCTCCTTCTAAAGGGGTAACGGATGCGGTAAAGCGATTGGCGGGCTTGTTGCTCAAGCAACGACGTAAACTGGTTAAGCAGGCTGCTAAAGCAGCGGAAAAAGGCTCCACGAAGCACTTCGCAACGGAGCTTACCTCCTTTCAGGTGCCCCAATCCGCCCGGCGCCGATCGACGCCGGCTACCCCACCCGCCCCAGCCCGCCGCGCCGCATCGGTTAAGCAAGGAGTGCCCAATCCTACGCCGGCGCTTACTGTTGCGGACCAGGACCAGCCGGCAGCCTCAGCCGCGGCGTAACCCGGTAGCAAGCCCCCTCGGCTGACTTTTTCTGGCCTGTCGGCTTAGTCCGGCGGGCGGGCTTGCACACGCTTGCGGTCCGGCTCACCCCAACCCCTTGCCAGCTTGTTTGCACGCTTTCCCAGCCCACCCCAGCGGCCTCTTCAACCCATTGCTTCCCAAGTAATGAGTTGAAGGGGCCGTTTGTCAACGGAGCAGCAGCAGTTGCCGCTCCGGTTAGGCACCGGCATGAACCGCGGCGCAACGCCCGCTGCCCGGCGGGCTAAATGGTGGAAGCCAGTAAAGGATCAAGCCACGAGCATGACCGCGGTCATGTGAGCGGGATGGGCGCCGGCGTAACCTTGTAAGTGCCCAGCAGTGGCATTCAACGCATTGCAAGCCAGTGCCTTCTAGAATCACTTTATCCGCTGGCGCATCCTCGCCTGGATAAAATCGGCAGCCTCTGCGGGTGCTGGACGCTCCTTTCCCTTCGTTATGAAACAGATCCTGCTGCTTGTGCTTTCCGTCGGGCTTGCCTTGGTTACTCCCGGGGCATCCGGCCAACAACTGCCCGTCGCCCCCTCCGCCAGCTTGCTCGTCATCACCCACGTCAACGTGGTAGACGTGGTCGAGGGAGAGGTGCTGTACAACCGCATGGTTGTCGTGCGCGACGGCTGTATTGAATCCATTGGCACGAGTGCCCCGGGCGGGCGGGCCGTGCTGCGCCTCGACGGGCGCGGCAAATACCTCGTGCCCGGCCTCTGGGATACTCGCGTGCAGGCGCCGGCCACGGTCGAGCTGGAGCAGGAACTGTTCGCTCAGCTGGTTGCGCGCGGCGTCACCAGCATCCTCTACTTCAGTGCCCCGGTTAATCGGGTGGCTATGCTGGCGACCATTCACGTTCTGGAAGCCGGCGAGCAGGTGGGGCCGCGCGTCGTGTGGGTAAGCGCCGAGTCAGGCCCGGCCGTGCCCTATCCGTTCCGCACGGGCCGGGTGATGGATGAGCTGACGCACAAGACCACTACCGGTAAGACCCCGGTTCAGGTGCTGCGGGCCGCCACGGTAGGGGCTGCGGCCGCGGCCGGCTACCGCTACTCCCTGGGGCAGATAGCCCCCAACTTCCTGGCGGACATGCTGCTGCTCGACGCCAACCCGCTGGACAACATTGGCAACCTGCAGCACGTGCGGGCAGTGGTGCTGCGCGGGCGCGTGTTTGACCGGGCTGCCCTGAATGCGCTCAGCGCCCGTGGGCCCGCCGCCGCCGTGCTGGTCAAAGCTTTGCCTTCCCCCGCGCAAATGATGCGCTAACAGCCCATCCCGGGGTACTCATCCGGCTTTTGAGAAACCTTTTTTTCCTGCTGCCCATGGCAACCGCTCCCCTGCTGACGTCGCCTGCTCCCGCGGCACGCGTGGCCGATACCGATATTACGGCGGCTATCGAAACGCTCTTTTCTACCCGGAAAGGGTTGACAAGGCATCACATTACCGTTTCCACCCAGGGCGGCACCGTGGAGCTGACCGGCTTTGCCGATAGTCTGCTGGCCCGGCAGCGGGCTGAGGAAGCCGTCATGACCGTGTGCGGCGTGGCCGACCTGCGCAACAAGCTGGAACTACGCCCCGCCGAGGTAGCTGACACGGAGCTGCAAAGCGCCGCGACGCGGGCCCTGGCCGATGATTCGGCCACCAACGAATACGCCGTGCAGTGCGTGGCCAGCGCTGGAATGGTGGCGGTAAGCGGCACGGTGCAGTCCGCAACGGAAAAACAACTGGTGCTCCGGGTGCTGGCCGGGGTGCGCGGGGTCAAGGCAATCACGGCCGACGACCTCTTTATCAGTGGCGGAGCTATCGTCAACTCCGACGAGCGGATGACCACCCAGCTCCGGGCATTGCTCGACTGGGATGTACGCCTCGACGGGGCCTTGGTAGAAGTCCGCACCAACGAGCAGGTTATTCACCTTTCGGGAACGGTGGGTACCGCCGCCGAAAAGGACCGCATCGTAGCCATGGCGCACCAGACCGGGGCTGGCCGCGTAGATGCCCGCGACCTGTTTGTGGCCTACTGGGTGCTGGGCCGCGAGCTACGCCGCACCACCTACGCGCCCAAAACGGACGGCAGCATTGCCCAGGCTGTGCGCGACAGGCTGCTGCTAAACCCGCGGGTGCGCTCCACCGAAACCCTGGTTCAGGTGCTGCACGGCGTGGTAACGCTGGCGGGCACGGTGAGCAACCTCCGCGCCAAACAGGAAGCCGAGCAGGATGCCCGCCACGTGGCCGGCGTCGGGCACGTGCACAACCTGATGAAAGTGCGCACCGAGCTCATGGTGTCCGACGAAGTCATTTTGCAGACCATGACGGCTGCTTTGGCCCGCGACCCGTACGTTGGACACCTCGTGTTTGATATTCGGGTCTACCGCGGCCGCGTGTTGCTCATCGGGCGGGTGACCTCCAGCGAAGAAAGCGACCAAGCCCACGACGTGGCAGCCGGCATCAGCGGCGTACTGGCCGTCGATAATCAGGTGGAAGTTTCCCCGGATTGGCACGGCAGCGCCCCGTACCGAGCCTGGGGGCCGCAAGCGCATGCCTTGGAAGACTCCACGCCGGACCACGCCCTGGCCGTCCGCATCAAGGCGCGATTGGGCTGGTCGGCCAGCCTGCGCGACCAGAAAATCGGGGTGGCGGTAGACCACGGATCGGTCACGCTTACCGGCACCGTAGCTACCTGGGCGGACCTGCACCTGGCCGCTCTGCATGCCCGGGAGGCCGGTGCCCGCGCCATCACCAACGGGCTGCAGGTGCTTACCCCCCCGCCTACGTCCGTCATCGGGCTGCCCCCAGCCCTCAGTATCCTCTCGCTCTAGCAGCTGCAGGCCGGGTTGGCCCTGCAAATCCCCAGTGCTTCTTTCCTCGCCCATAATGGAACCTGCCTTTATTGTACTGGTAAACCCCTCGGAAGCGGCGCCGCGTACCGTGGACTATGCCTCCGCACTGGGGACCGCCCTGCACGTGCGCTTGACCTTGCTGCACGTGAACCCCGAGCCCCGGGAGCTGGTTTCGGAGCAGGTGCGGGCGACAGCCGGCCTGGTGGACCGCGAATCTGCCGAAACGACGGCCGGCGGGCAGCATCTGGCCCGGCTGGTAGCCGAGCCTGCGGACGCGCCCGAGGTGTCAACCCTGCCCTTGCCCGAAGCAATAGCGCTGGCCGTGCAGCAAGTTCAGCCCCTGCTGCTCGTGCTGGGTTTGAGCGCCGAGCACAACCTGCTGGACCAACTGCTGCACAACCGCCTGCTGCCCGTACTGCGGAGTACGCATCAGCCACTGCTGCTGGTGCCGGAGGGCGCCAGGGCCTTCGGACTGCCGCGGCGGGTGCTGCTGGCCATCGACGCGGAGCCTTATAAGCTCGCTGCCGCTGCCCGGGCCCTGACCCCGCTGCTGGCTTCCTGGCAAGCCGTTTATACCATGGTTCACATCCGGCCGCCCCACGCGCCCGCTCCCTACCGGAACCGGCGGGAGCCACCCGACGCCCGCGTGGGCGGCCTGTTGCCACCCGACGCGCCGCTGAGGCGGTACCGGGAATCGGCGCCGTCGTCGTCGGAGGGCATACTCCAGGCGCTAGCGGACACCCAGGCCGATTTGCTTATTCTGCTGGCCCGGCCCCGCAGCTTCCTGGGAAGCCTGTTTCACCGGAGCGTCACGGCCGAAGTACTGCGGCGTTGCCCGGTGCCGGTGCTGCTGGTGCCCGTAGCGGCCCCGGATCAGCCCGACTGGATGCCTGCCATGAGCTAACATAGTTTATCGGTTGAGCGCTGCCGCCGCACGGGGAGAAATCCGCCCCGCCCTACCGTTATCGGCGGGTCGAACAAGGCGGCAGCCCCAGGCGGCCGCCAAACGAGTTTCCTTTTTTCGTAAGATCGTGCTACACAGTCCGCTTCTAGCCGAAACCGGCGCCATTGCCCAGTTCACCGGACGGTTTTTCCGCGAGGGCTTCCGACCCCGCTACGAGGTCCGGGAGTTTCTCTACCAGTGTTACGTGGTGGGCTACCAGTCGCTGCCCATGGTGGGTATCACGGGCTTTATCATGGGGCTGGTGCTCACGCTGCAAAGCCGGCCCACCATGGCGCAGTTTGGGGCCGAGTCGTGGATTCCGACGATGGTGGGGCTGACCATCATCCGGGAGATGGGACCCATTATCACCGCCCTGATTTTCGCGGGCAAAATCGGTTCCCGCATCGGGGCCGAGCTGGGGTCGATGCGCGTGACCGAACAAATCGACGCCATGGAAGTGTCGGGCACGAATCCCTTCAAGTACCTCGTCGTCACGCGGGTGCTGGCCACCACGCTCATGCTGCCCGTGCTGACGCTGCTGGCCGATGCCATCGGCTTGTACGCCTCCTACGTGGGCATCAACACCCGGGGCGTAACGACGCTGGCGCTGTTCACCAACAACATCCTGAGCGGGCTGACCTTCGCCGACGTGCTGCCGGCCTTTTTCAAAACGTTCTTCTTTGGCTTTGCCGTCGGCCTTATTGGGTGCTACAAAGGGTATTACGCCGATAAGGGCACCGCCGGCGTGGGCCAGGCGGCCAACTCGGCCGTGGTGCTCTCCTCGCTGATCATCTTTATTCTGGACTTGCTGGCGGTGCAGATTACCGGCCTGCTGGGCTTCAACTAACCTCCCTTCGCGATGCTGCCCACTACTTCTGTTTCCGCCGCTACCGCCGCTGCCACCGCCCTTTCAGCGGTGGACAGCGACGTGGTGCTCACGCTGGAAGCCGTCAGCAAATCCTTTGGCGACCACGACGTGCTGCGGGAATTCACCCTGAACCTGAACCGCAACGAAAACGTGGTGGTGCTGGGCAAGTCCGGCTCGGGCAAATCCGTCCTGGTCAAGTGCATCATCGGGCTGCTGCGCCCCGACTCCGGCCGGATTACGGTGCTGGGCCAGGACATTGCAACCCTCAATCACGCCACGCTGGATGAGCTGCGGGCCCACCTGGGGTTCTTGTTTCAGAGCAACGCCCTGTACGACTCGATGACGGTGCGCGAAAACCTGCTGTTTCCGCTGCGCCGGCAGTGGCTGGCCCACCGCCGCGGCGAGGAGCAGGAGCTGGTCCGCCAGGCCCTGGAAGACGTGGGCCTGGCGGACACCATTGACAAGATGCCGGTGGAGCTGTCGGGCGGGCAGCGCAAGCGCATTGCCCTGGCCCGCACGCTTATTCTGCGGCCCGATATTATTCTGTACGACGAGCCCACCACGGGCCTGGATCCGGTGACGGCCCGCGAAATCAGTGGTCTGATCCGCACCGTGCAGCAGAAATACAACACCGCGGCCTTTATCATCTCCCACGACATGGACTGCGTGCGGCTTGTGGCGGACCGGGTGGCCCTGCTCGCGGACGGGTGCTGCTACGCCCAGGGCACCTACGAGCAGCTGGCACAAAACCCGGATCCGCGCATCCACGAGTTTTTCGTCTGAGCGCGGCCGCTGGTACGCCCACCCAGCGGCGGCTTTTCTTTCCTACTCAACCACCCTTCTTTTCCTGTCTGTCATGCCTGCCAATACAACCAGCAACCATGTGCGCCTCGGCTTATTTGTCCTGGGGGGGCTGGGCTGCCTGCTCGCCGTGCTGTTCCTGCTGGGCCGCCAGCAGAACCTGTTCAGCCGTAGCGTGCCGGTGTCCGCCGATTTTCGCAACGTTGCGGGCCTGCTGGCCGGCAACAACGTGCGCCTGGGCGGTATCACCGTGGGCACGGTCAAGCGCATTCAGATTATCAACGACAGCACCGTGCGCGTGGCCATGGCCCTGAACGAGGAAGTACGCCCCTTTGTGCGCCAAAACGCGGTGGCCAGCATCGGCACCGACGGCCTGGTGGGCAATACCATCGTTAACCTCACGGCGGGCCCGGGCACCGCCCGCGCCGTGCAAGCCGGCGACGTGCTCAAAACCACTGCCCCCGCCAGTTTTGACGCCATGCTCGGTACCCTGGACGTGTCCAACAGAAATCTGGTTGGCATTACCCAGGGGCTGCGCGAGGTTACCGATAAGCTGAACCAGAGCGAAGCCCTCTGGAAGCTGCTCAGCAACGAGCAGCTCAGCACCGACGTGACGCAGAGCGCCCACAACGCCGCAGCCGCTTCGGCGCAGTTGCGCGGGGCGGCCCGGGATGTGCAGCTGCTCACCGCCGGCGTGCGCCAGGGCCGCGGCCCATTGGGCTACCTGCTGACTGACCCCGCCTTTGCCCAGCAGCTGGGGCACGCCTCCCGGCAGCTGGCGGGCACCTCGGATACGCTGGCGGCCACCCTGAACGGGCTGCAGCGCCAGGTGCAACGCGGGGCCGGCCCCGTGCAGACGCTGCTCACGGATACCACCGCGGCCCGCCAGCTCCGCCAGACCATGGGCAACGTGGCGCAGAGCACGCAAAAGCTCAACCAGAGCATGACCGCCCTGCAGCACAACATTCTGGTGCGCGGCTACTTTCGCCGCCAGGCCAAGCAGCTGGCGCGCGACAGCGCCCGGGCACAACGCGAACCGGCCGCCGCGGCGCAACAAGCATCGGTGAGCTCTACACCATAAGGGTGGTGCCTCCTCAAGCACCCGTCCGTAAGCTTTTAAGCTGCCGCGGGCTCCCGTTTATTTCGTGATGCTTGATGAAAGTTATGTACGTCTTCACTTGCTGCGTAAAGGCAGTGTTGTCATCCTCACCCAGAATCTTGTCCGAACCATTGCTGTAAACCCGGGGCGGCAGGGAAAAATCCGGCCCGCGAGCGGCTTTGGCGTGACGCTTCGAGTAATGCTGTGGAATAGGGAGGTGGTTCTGAATACCCCGGCGTCGGTCAGGCGCATCACGACCCGATAACGGGTCGCGTGATGCGCTGCTCGCCAAAAAAAGCGGGCCAAGACCCGCTTTCAATCCGAATGCACTTTCATGATTCTCATTCCACGGACAGCTGCTTGGCCTAACACAAAGGACGATAGTTGAAAGTAAGTCTGGGTGCCGCCCCGGCAACGCCCCAGTGCGCTGCCAGGGCGGCACCCAGTGGCGTGAATAACCTTGGGGTCTTACGGGGCCGGTAACAGCTTGCTTAGCAGCAGTTGCGCCATCTGCTCGCCCTCGGGCAGGCCCTGCTGCCGCCACAGCTCCACGCCGTCGCGCACGAGCACAAAGGCGGGCAGGTCCCGGTCGTCGAAGCTGTGAACTACCGCGGGGTGCGTAGCCTGGTCGATGCGTAACACCCGAATGGCAGGGGACACCTGCTGCTGCAGGGTATGTAGCAAGGCTAGGGTTTGCGTTCGGACCGCTGAACCTGGCTGCTCTTCCTCCGCACCCATCGCCGGCAGCAGCACCAGCAGCATGGCGACGTGAGCGGGGCACGCGGAGGAGAGAGCATTTGGGAGCATGGGATTGAAAATAAGGCCGGTAACGGGGAGGTGTAAAAATATCGTTACTGCCATTCCCCGCGTATGATGGGCATCAATGCGCTGGAGTGATGCTTATCAAGTCCGGCTGCCTTACCCCCGCTGGTTCCCACTCAAGGGTGCTAGGCCGGCGGCCTTTCCTTTTCCACCCATGCTGCCAGCTTCGTATTCCCCTGTCCTGGCCAACCTGCTCTTTGCGCATTCTGCCGAGCTGGTGGGGGTGTACGACCCGGCCGCCGGCTGGTTCACGCACGTAAACCCGGCCGGGGTGCAGTTGCTGGCTTACCCATCCGAAGCGGCCTTTCTGGCCGATCCCAACCATTCCCTGCGCACCCCACCGTGGACGGCCGCGCAGTGGCAGCAGCTTTGCGAGCGGGCCCGGCGCGAAGGGCACCAGGAAGTAGAAGCCGAAATTCGGCGGTACACGGGCGAGCCGTTGCAAGGCTACCTGCGCATGACTTATTTCGAGGCGGGGGCTCAGCCCCTGTTTCTGGTGTACCTATCGGCGCGCAACCGCCTGCAGCAGTCGGAGCGGCAGCTGGCCCACAGCGTGCGGCGCTTTGAGGCCGTGTTTGCCAACGCTACCCTGGCCATCATTGTGTGCGACCGGCTGGGGCGGATGGTATCGGTGAATGCCCAGGCTGAGCTGCTCTTTGGCTACGGCCCGGACGAGCTGCTCGGGCAGCCGATCGAAGTGCTGGTGCCGGGCGCTGCGGGTCGCTACGAGCAACTGCGCGAGGCGTTTAAAGAGCACCCGCAGTTGCGCACCGTGGGCCACAACGGGGTCCTGCAGGGCCAACGTCACAACGGCTCGGTGTTTCCCCTGGAAGCAAGCCTGAGCAACTTCTACCTCGACGAGGAGCTGTACGTAGTGGCTTACATCCAGGACCTGTCAGCCAAGCAGGCCGCGGAACAGGAGCTGCGAACCGAGCAGCAGCACGTGAGCCGGCTTAACGCTGAGCTGGAGCAAAAGGTAGTGGACCGTACCAATGCCCTGCTCATTACGCTGGATCAGCTTGAACGGCGAGGAGACGAGCTGGCTCTGGCCCTAGCCGCGGAACAGGAGCTGGGCGAGCTTAAGTCGCGCTTCGTGTCCATGGCTTCGCACGAATTCCGCACCCCGCTTACGGCCGTGCTTTCCTCCGCTGACCTGATCGAAGATTATCCCGAAGGCCACCAGCAAGCGCAACGCCGCAAGCACGTGCAGCGCATCCGCGCCGCGGTGCAGCATCTAAACGACATCCTGGAGGAGTTTCTCTCCGTGGGCAGCCTTGAGGAAGGCAACACCAAGGCCCACCCGGCCAACTTCGACCTGTCGGCCCTGCTCCAGGAAACGGTGGCGGATCTGCAAAGCCAGCTGAAGGCGGGACAAACCATCGAGTGGCAGGCAGACTGTCCGGTGCCGATTCGGCTGGACGCCTCGCTGCTGCGCAAAATCATTGTCAATCTGCTTTCCAACGCCCTGAAGTACTCCGCTGAAAATACGGTGGTGTGGGTGCGCGCCCAGTGCCAGCCCCGGCAATTGACGCTTACCGTGCAAGACCAGGGCGTGGGCATCTCCGCTCAAGACCAGGAACATTTATTCAAGCAGTTTTTTCGGGCCCGCACCGTCACCTCCATCCCCGGCACCGGGCTGGGACTTTACATCGTTGCCCGCTACCTGGAGTTGATGGGCGGCACCATCCACCTGCACAGCGTCCTGGACCAGGGAACGACCGTCACCATTACGGTACCCCTGACTTCCCCCGACTAACCCCGCGCCATGCAAACGATTCTGCTCATTGAAGACGATCAGGCCATCCGGGAAAACACGGCTGAGCTGCTGCAGATGGCCGGCTACGCCGTGCACAGCGCCCCCAACGGCGACGCCGGCGTGAAGCTGGCCCTGCAAAGCCGGCCGGACCTGGTGGTGTGCGACATCATGATGCCCGTGCTCGACGGCTATGGCGTGCTGCAGATCTTTAACCAAAACCCACAGCTGGCCGGCGTGCCCTTTATTTTCCTGACCGCCAAAACCGAGCGTGCCGACCAGCGCCGCGGCATGGAGCTGGGTGCGGATGATTATCTGACCAAGCCCTTCGTCAAGGCCGAGCTGCTGAGCGCCATCAGCGGCCGGCTCAGCCGTTTCCAGCACCTCAAGCCCGACTACGAGCCGACCGCAGACGGTCTTCACGCGTTTTTGCAGGACGCCCGCGCCGCCGGTAATCTGGCCAGCCTTTCGGTGGATCGCAAGGTTCATTTGGTGCGCAAAAAACAGGACGTGTACCAAGAAGGCGACGAGCCCACGCGGCTGTACTTCGTGCATTCGGGCCGGGTAAAGGCCGTTAAAACCACCGAAACGGGCAAAGAGCTGCTGGTGGGCTTGTATGGCCCCGGCGAGTTTTTTGGCTACCTGCCGCTGTTGGAAAACACTCCCCACAGCGAATCGGCCGTGGTCGTAGACGACGCCGAGCTGCTTTATATTCCCCGGGAGGACTTTACGCAGCTACTGCTGCGCGATGCCGTCGTGGCCCAGCAGTTTGCACGGCTGCTGGCCGGCCGCATCAGCGAGCAAGCCACCCGGCTGTTATCAATGGCCTACAGCTCTATTCGCCGGCGCGTCGCCGATGCCCTGCTCCGCCTGCACGAGCAAGCGGCGGCAACTTCGGACGCAGGCATTCAGCTGACGCGTGAGGACATGGCCGCCATGGTTGGCACCACGCCCGAATCCATGAGCCGCGCCCTGAGCGAGTTCAAGCAGGATGGGCTGATCGAGTTAAGCCCCAACACAATCCGGGTGCTGAAGCCCGAGACGCTGCGCCGGGCCCGCTGGTAACTTCCGGGAAGGTAAGCCTCGTTTCACCCGGCCCGGTATTGGTTGCTGCTCGACAGTTGAGCCGATGCCGCCGCCAGGCGGCTACTTTTCGGGCCGGATGCACGGTCCATGGCGTTCAGCAAAGCCAAGCTTAACAGAATGAAATATCCCGCGCTGCAAAGCCTACTCAGGGCTGCTGCGCGTTGGCTGTTAGCTGATTAGCCTTTTCCACGTTTCGAGTGCTTTAGGCTCGTTGAGACGCACCACGCGCGAAATCCTTTGCCCTAAGAAGTAAGCCGGTCGGAGCGGGCTTCGAAGGCCGATCGTCAGGCCCATCCCTGCCTTCCCGAATAGCTGCTGCTCGTCACGGCAAGCCGGCGAGCTGATCAATCCCCGGTGCTAAGATGGAGTCAAGGTGCGGCTTCTCCGGCCGGAGCGGGCTACGCGGCTTACTCTGTCGCCGGTAGCACCAGCACGGGCACGGCGCTGTGCATCAGCACCCAGGCCGTGACGCTGCGGTGAAAAAAGCGGCTGAGAAAGCTACGCGGCCGGGCGATAAGCACCAGTAAATCGACTTCGCTGGACTGAGCCGCCTGTACAATGGCAGGCCCCGTTTCGGTAGCCACCACGGTGCGGGTGTGCACCGGCTGGGGCAGGTCGGTGGTGAGGCCGGTACGCAGCACCGAGTTCAAGGCCTGGGCGGTGCAGGCTGCGGCGCGTGGCTGCTGGGTGACGTGCAGCACGGTTAGCTCGGCGTCCAGGCAGTTGAGCAAGTGCCGAATGGGCCCCGCGTGGCGGTCCAGCGAAAAGTTTTCCCCGTCGACGGCCAGCCATACGCGCCGTGGAGGGTGGGTGGCGTGTCCCGTGCGGGGCACGGCCAGCAGCGGGTAAGGCACCGTGCGCAGGATGTCAAGGGCAGTAGCCTCTACCAGCTCATCGGGCGTGTTGCCCACCTCGGAGCGGCCCAGCACTACAAGCGAAGGTTGGTGCTGGCTGATGGCTTCGGCCACGGCGAAAGCTACCTGTCCGTGTCCTACTTCAACCACGACCGGTACCGGCAGGTTGCCGGCCAGCCGGTTGAGCGCTACGGCTACGGTTTTCTCGTTCAGGTTCGACAGTTGGCTGGTAAACAGCGCGGGGTCCAGCAGCGAGTCGCGGCGCACGTGCAGCAAGACCAACCGGGCGCCGAGGGGCTGCGCCAGGTTGGTGGCGTAGTCAAGGGCTCCGTAGGAGGCTTGCAGGAAGTCAGTGAGAACCAGTAGGGAGGAAACCATGGCATCGATGAAATCGGGAGTGAACCGCCCTGCCAAGTTCCGGCGACCTGGTTCGGACTGCCATGCGCAAGGTCTGCCGGATGCATGACCTGCGTCATGCCGCGGCCAGCCCGCTAAGGCGACCTTTACTCGGGTTGCAGCTCCCCGGTCAGGCTCCGTTTGCTGGCTTGCGCTGCCGTTTCTTTTTACCGCCCTTCCGATGAAAATTACCGTTTTCAGCGCCCACGCCTTTGAGCGTACTTACTTGCTAGCGGCCGCACAGGATAAGCACGAACTGATCTTTGTTGACGAAGCGCTGAGCCTGGTCACGGCCGAACAGGCCCAGGGCAGCAGCGCCGTGGCTATCTTCGTGAACGACGATGCCTCAGCCCCCGTGCTGTCGCAGTTGGCAGCCCTGGGCGTAGGCTACGTGGTAGTGCGCGGCGCCGGTTACGACCAGGTAGACCTACCCGCCGCCCGCCGCCTGGGCATGCGCGTGGCCAACGTGCCAAAGTACTCGCCCTTTGCCATTGCCGAGCACGCCCTGGCGTTGATGCTGGCCCTGAACCGGCAGTTGCGGCGGGCGGACGCGCAGGTGCACCGCTCTGACTTTTGTCTTGATGAGCTGGTAGGCTTTGATTTGCACGGCAAAACCGTGGGCATCATCGGCTGCGGGACCATCGGCGCCACCGTGGCCGGCCTGCTGCACGGCTTTGGCTGCCGCCTGCTCGGAACTGACGTGGTTGAAGACGAAACCCTGACCGAGCGCTTCGGCCTGGAGTTCGTGCCGCTGGATGAGCTTTGCACCCGCTGCGACGTCATCACAGTCCATGCGCCGCTCACGCCAGCAACCCGCTACCTGCTCGGCGCCGCGCAACTGGCTCGTATGAAACGGGGCGTGATGCTTATCAACACCAGCCGCGGCGCGCTGCTGGATACCCGGGCGGCCCTGGCAGCCCTGGAGTCAGGCCAGCTGGGCTATCTGGGCCTGGATGTATATGAGTACGAGAAGGGGCTGTTTTTCCAAGACCACTCCCAACAGCCCCAGCATGACCCGCTGCTCACCCGGTTGCTTGCCCGGCCCAACGTGCTGATAACCGGCCACCAGGGCTTCTTAACGCGCGATGCCCTGGGCAACATTGCCACCGCGGTTATTGGCGCGCTAAACGAGTGGCAGTCGGGCGTGCCCGCTGCCAATGAGCTGTTGCCTGCCGCGGCTTTTCCGGTCCGCGACCCGTCCCCGGCCATACTCTCCAGCCTCAGCTTGGGTTGATGTAACGCCGCCCAGGCCATTTGCTTTGCGCTTCTTTCAGCAGCGGCTTTACCATCCTCCCCGTCGCTGTATCCTCAGTGTTAAGGCCTTTACCGGCAAC